>LOEW01000019.1 GCA_001516045.1 Desulfosporosinus sp. BRH_c37 | reverse complement strand
GCTTTAATTACAGCATACGTAGACGGGCTTCGGATGGTGAAGGTTAAACAATCGGCCATACCGAACAAGGCGGTACATCATTATTTTTATTCTTTTTTGTTATTTGTGTCAAAGTTTTGGACAAGCGCTGTACGCTTTCCAGCAAAACTGCTTCATTGTAAGTCGTAAAACAGAGTCGAAAGTCTTTATCAAGGGTAGGTACTGTATGGAAAGCTTCGCCAGGCACAAAGGAAATTCGGTTTTTGGCAGCTTCCTGTAGGAGTCGCTGGGAAGTGCCCGCTTGTTTTAACTTACACCAAAAGTAAAACCCTCCCTCGGGTACGGTAAATTCAATATCGTTTGCACACAAACGCTGGAGAGCTTTTGCCATTGTATCTCGGCGCTTTTTATATTCCCTCCGCACAGTAGTCAGATGCTCTGCAAGCCTCCCTTCATTCAAGAACATCGTCACAAGCCATTGGGCTATATTGTTTGAATGCAGGTCAATAAACTGTTTTTCCAGGGCAAGACGGTTGATTAAAACAGGCGGACCTGCAAGATAACCTGTACGTAAACCTGGGAATAGAATTTTTGAGAAAGTCCCCAGATAGATTACTCCTCCGTAGGAATCTAAGGTTTTAAGAGCCTGAGGGGGCTGTTCGCCATAACACAAATCGCTATAAGGATCGTCTTCCACTATCACAAGTCGATGACGTTTTGCAAGTTTCATTAAATCTTGGCGCTCTTGTGTAGTCATTACCCTGCCGGTCGGGTTTTGATAAGTAGGAATGATATATAACAATTTTGGCCGGTAGCGAATTAGAAAGTCCTCTAACAGCTCCAATGATAATTTTCCCGAGCAAGGCAAGCTTAAAACCCTTGCCCCTGCAGCTTGAAAAACCTGAATCGCACCGATAAAAGTCGGTGCTTCCATCACAACATAGTCGCCTGGCTCCAACAATACTTTGCTAAGTAAATATAAGCCTTGTTGAGACCCGGAGAGCGTGAGTATGTTCTCCGTCGAGGCCGATATGCCCTTCTCGCTCAACATTGCGGCGATTGCCCTTCTCAACGGGGTATAACCTTCTGTAGGAATATGTCCAAAATCACCTGGGGCGGTCTTTCCAATATTGTGGTTAAATAACTCAGTAAAGGTCTCCAGAGGATAAAGATCCGGATCTGGCATGCCTGCGGCCAGAGATATATTACCTGGCGCAGGAGTAGAAACCATATCCCTCAAGATCGACGCTAAGGGGTTTTTAGGATAGGCAGTAAACAGTTGGGGCCAAGGAACTTCAGATAAGGACTCTAAATCACGTGCTTGCGCGACATAAGTCCCGCTACCTACTTTTGTCCATACCAATCCCTGTTGTTCCAACTTGCGATAGGCATTAATAGCAGTTGTACGGCTTACAGCAAAGAGGTCAGCTAATTCCCGTTCAGGGGGAAGCTTCGTACCTGAAGGCAGGATTTGCTTTTGGATTTTGTCTGCAATGAGTAAGGCGATTTGCAGATAGAGCGGTTGCTTATTCAAGGTATCCAACTCCGCGCTATTCAGGTGTTTGGATATGTCCATTTAGCATTTCCCCTTATTTTGTATCCAATTTCTATTATAACTTGGCAATTGGATATTTACAATGTTTTGCCTTCTCGTTAAGATTAACAAAATATCAGAAGTAGGTGGAATGATTATGCAGCTATCAAATCTCCTCTCAGGTAAGAACGAACTTGCGGAAGAAGCATGGGTGGCACTCCGCGAGTGCACTCCGGTGGTGCTCGGGGTAATACCCTTTGGTATCACCTGCGGGATAATGGGGCTGACAGCAAACATGTCAGGTCTAGAAACTATTTCAATGTCTGTCATTGTTTTTGCCGGTGCGTCACAGTTCATTGGGATTACCATGCTGGGTGCAGGCATAACGGGCTGGGGAATTATTATACTTACTACCTTACTGGTAAACTTGCGCCACTTGATCATGGGATCATCCTTGGCGCCCTATATGATTAAACTGCCCTTTCCCCTTCAAGCACTCCTGGCATTCCTTTTGACCGACGAAACGTATGCTCTGACCATCAGCCGAATTCACAAGGCCAGATATAGTGCGCTCTATCAATTGACCGTGAGTACGATGCTTTATCTAGTTTGGATTTTGTCAACCGTAGCCGGGGTAGTTTTGGGCGGCTACATTTCCGACCCCTTAACTTGGGGGCTTGATTTTGCTATGCCGGCAACTTTTCTGGTATTGCTGATACCGCTGTTGGCAGACCGCATCAGTCTAATTGTATTCGGTACGGCAGCAGTGGTTTCGGTATATGCTGCCCTGTATTTACCCGGTAAGTGGTATATTATTATCGCCTGCCTGACAGCAAGTTTAATAGGTGGCCTATTAGAGGGGGATAGCGAACATGCGTAGTGAAGTTTTTTACATCATTATAGGGATGGCTTTAGTTACCTATTTTACCAGATTCGGTGCTCTAGCTTTGTTCCGGTATACAGGGGTACCAACCTGGTTAAACAGGTGGTTAAAATATGTCCCAGTTGCCATATTGACAGCCTTAATCGTACCATCATTACTTTTACCCAAGGGATATTTGGATATTAGTTTAAACAATCACTACCTGATTGCGGGCATAATTGCTGCTTTTGTGGCCTATAAGAGCCGTAATATTATTGCCACCTTGAGTATCGGAATGTCAATTATGTTTGTCTTGAAGTTACTGTAGATAAACATTATTATTCTTCATTTTACTTTCAGATGTGATAATATGTATAATAATCTTGATGTAATACTTAAATTATTAACGGAAAACAAGGAGGAAATCTGATGACGAATACTGCAAATCTCGATTGGGGAAATATAGGATTCTCATATAGAAAGACCAATGCAAATTATGTGTCCTGCTGGAAGGATGGCGCCTGGGATGAAGGAAAACTGGTAAAGGAAAACACATTGACCATTAGCATGGGTTCCACTGCAATTCACTATGGCCAGCAGTGCTTTGAAGGTTTGAAAGCCTACAGAAGAAAGAATGGGACTATAGGACTTTTTAGGGCCGACCAGAATGCGAAGCGCATGCAGGAAAGCTGTAGGAGGATTCTCATGCCAGAGGTTCCGGTAGAGCAGTTTATTGAAGCTGTTAAAATGGTCGTCAAAGCCAACGAGGAGTTTGTTCCTCCGTACGGCTCCGGTGCAACATTATACATACGGCCCTTTGTGATTGGCGTTGGCGATAACATAGGTGTCAGCCCGGCTACGGAATATATCTTCTGTATCTTCGTCACACCAGTCGGACCTTATTTTAAAGGTGGACTGTCCCTGATCAAATTGGTGGTTTCCGAGTACGATAGGGCTGCACCATACGGAACAGGAGCAGTCAAAGTAGGCGGGAATTATGCGGCCAGCTTGTTGCCCCATGAGTCCGCTGCCCATGAAGGCTATCATGACTGCGTATACCTGGACCCTAAAACCCATACTAAGATCGAAGAGGTTGGTGCAGCAAACTTCTTTGGCATTACCAAGGACAATGTATTTGTCACTCCAATTTCTCCATCGATCCTCCCCAGCATTACGAAAAAATCTCTGCTTTATATTACGGAGAAGGTCTTTGGGATGAAGGTGGAGGAAAGAGACGTCTACATCAACAACTTGGATGAGTTTGCAGAAGCAGGTGCCTGCGGTACAGCTGCAGTCATCGCGCCGATAGGTAGCCTAACCAATGCTAAGAATAAACACATCTTCTACAGCGAAACCGAGGTGGGCCCCGTTACAAAGAAGCTTTATGACCATCTAATAGGTATTCAGTACGGCGAAGTGGAGGCTCCGGAAGGGTGGGTCATCGAGTTTAAGTGAATGGGTCCTGTTTTTAGAAACCTCGTGGCCACTAACTAGCAGACCCTTGTGATGAAAAAGTGTTTCATCACAAGGGTCTTTTTCTATAAATAAAGAGTGCTACTTCATACTTCCTACCGGGATGTCAAAATATAAGAAAATAGATGTACCAAGGATCGTGCCTATAACCCATGCTAAAGGTGGATATTTATGATCTATTTTTCTCGACTGTGTAACTTTTTTTACGACATTACATAGAGCTGTCGTGTAAGAGATCTCCTTTTTCGTATGGTGAATTGGGGGATACAGTACTTTTAGTTTTCCTGCGGAACTTTTTCTTCAGATCATCCAACAGAGAGTAGACCACCGGAACAATAAAGAGTGTCAATAACGTTGAAGTGATCAACCCCCCGATGACCGCATGCCCCATAGGCGCGCGCATCTCTGTCCCTGCTCCTGTTGCAGTGGCAACGGGAATCATCCCGAAGATCATAGCCAAAGTCGTCATCAGAATAGGTCGTAACCGAACGGCCCCAGCCTCGATCAGAGCCTCTTTTACACTAAGTCCTTCATTTCTTCTCTGCCTTGTAAAGTCAATCAGCAGAATGCCATTCTTAGCTACTAATCCCATCAGCAGAATGATTCCAATGAGGGACATAATACTAAGCTCACTACCTGCGATAAACAGTCCTAGAACTGCACCGATCAACGCCATGGGCAGAGAAAACATGATCGCGATAGGATCTAAAAAGCTTTCAAACTGCATGGCCATAACTAGGAACATGAACAATATACCCATCAGGAGTGCTGTCACAAGACTACCAAAGCCTTCCTGCATCATTTCGTTCATTCCCCCAACCTTAACAATCACTCCCTTGGGAATATCAAGCTCATTCTGAAGCTTCTTCTCATATTTTTGTAAAAAATCTCCAGCGGCTATTCCTTCTAGATTTGCCGAAAGCTCAATTTGTCTAAGCCTATCATATCTGTGAATTGAAGAATACGACGTGGAAAGTACTTTTTTGGTAACATTGGCTAGGGGTATCATTTTTAATGGATCCTTTGTACTGTTTACATAAATACCATCCAGATTATCCAAACTTTTACGCTGATTATCCTTCAAGGAAACCCTTACATTATACCGCTCACCTTCATACTCGAACTTTCCGGCATCGATTCCGTCGAAAAGCGCCCGTATCGTCTCAGCCGCAAGGGTTGTATTAACACCAAGATCCGTGACCTTATCTCTGTCCACCTCTAATTTGGTTTCCGTTTTGCCGGTTTTAACATTGATCCCGACATCTTTGGTCTGAGGATCCTCACTCAGCAACTGTTTTGCTTTTAGAGCAAAACCCTGTAGTACCTCCTGGTCGGTCCCCATGATCACAAAGGAGACATCCTTCCCTTCACCGGGTCCTAGCGAAGCTGCTTTTACTGCCAATTCAATTCCAGCGATTCCTTTTATGTCGTCTCTGATTTCTGAAGCGATCTGTTTAGACGATTTTTTTCGTTCTGTTTTCTCGGACAGCTTCACGTTTATTGAAATAGCGTCAGAACTCACAGTTGTATAAACATGCATTATCTCAGGATAATTCTTCAGCCTTTTTTCGATTTCTTTAGCTTTTTCCCCTCCAGCCTGCAGAGTCAAACCGGAGTCTGTACCCGCGCTAATCGAAATGCTCCCAGTATCAGTAGCTGGGACAAAGCTAAAGCCCAACAGAGGAACCAACATGATGCTAGCGACAAAAAGCACAACAGTTAAGCTTAAAGTAATCCAGCGGCGATTAAGAACAACCTTCAAGAATTTGGAATAGTTCGTTCCCAGTGCATCAAACTTGTCATTAAACCCGTCTAAAAAACGACCAATAAAAGTTTTCTTTGCTTTTCTCTCTGCCCTCAACAATCTGGAAGACATCATAGGCACTAACGTTAAGGACACGAACAGGGAAACCAGCATGCTAAAGGCTACAGTGAGACCAAATTCAATAAAAAACTTGCCGATAATCCCCGTAACCATAGCTATCGGCACAAACACCGCGACCACCGCAAAGGTTGTAGCCATTACCGCCAGCCCAATTTCTGAGGTACCCTCCCGGGCTGCCTGCAAGGGTGGCTTTCCCATATGCAAGTGCCGAACAATATTCTCGATCACCACGATTGCATCGTCAATCAACAAGCCGACCGCTAGTGATAGCGCCATGAGAGACATGGTGTTAAGCGAAAAATTCATGACCTTCATGGCGATGAAAGTAGTAATAATCGAGGTTGGCAGTGAAATCCCGCTGATTAAAGTGCTTTCCCATTCTCCTAAGAAAAGGAACACTATAATAACTGCCAGGATACACCCTTCAAAGATAGTTTTTACAACTTCATCAACTGAATCACGAATGGACACAGAATTATCCGCGACAACATCTATAGTTATCCCTTGAGGAAGCACTCCCTTGATAAGCTCCAATTGCTTTTTTACATTATCCGAAACCAGCACCGTATTTGAACCCGACTGTTTAATAACATCGATCCCGATGGCCTCTTTGCCGTCATAATACGAGATACTGACCTGATCTTTAATTCCGTCCGATACCGTAGCCACATCACGAACCTTAATCTCGCGACCTGAACGTGTCCCAACCGTAATGTTGTAAAAATCCTCTAGACTCTTGACATTGTTGTCAGTCCGAAGGGATATTTCACTTTGCCCGTCAGTAATCTTCCCGCCTGGTTTTTCCATGTTGCCATTCTGGATTCCACTAACCATCTCAGCTGGAGACAGACCATAGGCAGCTAACTTCTCGAGATCCAGCTTAATCTTGATCTCTCTTTCCTCTTTACCGTATACCTTGACCGAGCCTACACCGTTAACCGCGTATAAACCCTTGGTGATAACATCATCCACAAGCTTGGAAATGACACGATTATCCATTGTGCCACTTACTGCCAGCGATAAGATTGGCGTGGCTGAAAAATCATATTTGGCTATAATTGGCTCATCGATATCATCAGGAAGGCTTTTCCTGATCGAACTGACTTTGTCTCGCACTTCCTGGGCAGCAACGTCCGGCGATGTTTCCAAGGCAAATTCAACGATAACATTGCATAAGCCTTCACTGATATTCGTATAAACATGCTTGACACCGGAAATTTGCCCTATAGATTCTTCAACTTTCTTAGCCACATTGGTTTCCATTTGATCGGGGGCAACTCCATGCTGTGTTATGGAAACTGTAACATAGGGGAAATCTGCTTGAGGCATATCATTGATGTTCAATCCACGATAAGACATGATCCCTACCAGAAGGAATACCATGATGATCACGATAATAAACACTGGCCGTTTTATACTAATGTTTGTTATAAACATCCCTTAATTCCCCCTATTCTGAAACCACCGTGATCTTATCGCCCTCCTGAATCATGTTCAGGTTTGTCGAAATAATGGATTCATTCCCTTGAAGTCCCGATGTAATCTCTGCTTGATTGTTTGCCAAGGATCCAACTGTAACGGCACGTTTCTGGACAATTCCATTATCATTGATGAATACGGTATAGTTTCCTTCCTTCCCGGTTATCAGGGCTACAGGGATTGCAAAGTTCTGGACTTTAGCATCGTTCGTCAGCATGATCTTAGCAGATACCCCTGGTTTTAAGGACAACTTCGCATTATCCAATTGAATCTTCACCTTGAAAGCTCGGGAAGATGGATCTGCAGAAGAGTTGATACTTTTTACGACCCCTTCATAGGTTTCCGTATCCTCTTCATTAAGCTTTAAACTAGCCTTTTGTCCCACCTTTATGGTCTGAATTAGCGCTTGGTCTACCTCGATAACGGCATTTATCAATGACGTATCCTTAACCTTCCCCAGAACGTTTCCTTGTGAGAGGAACTGTCCTAGACTGACATTCTTCCCATCCATAACACCGGTGATCGGAGCTCGAATGATCGTATCCGCCAAGGCAGTCTGCAAATTATCGATATTGGTCTGCGCTACTCGAATATTAGCTTGAATTGAAGCAATGTCACCCTTAATCATTTTCAAAGAAGTTTCTGCATTATCCAGTTCAACCTTGGCGAGAGCACCTTGATCTACCAGTACTTTAGTCCGATCGTAGGAGCGTTGAGTACTTTCTAAGCTCGCTTCCGGCTTTTGTAAAGACGCCTTGGAGACCTCCAACTGACTTTCAGCGGACTTTATCTGATTCTTAATATCCTGGTCATCTAAAACTACAAGTGTCTCACCCTGAGTGACATGCTGTCCATCTTCAAATAAAACACTGATAACCTTTCCGCTATTTTTCGAATTTACAATGCCTTCCTGATCAGCTTCCAAAGTTGCTTTATAGTATGTCCCTTCACCTTGAGCTACCGCTTTCGGCTTAATTACTTCTACTGCCACCTTGTTATTGGCAACAGTTTCCTTACCTTGATTACCCTTGGCAGCAAAGATTGATTGAAATACATTGTGACGAAAAAGTGCAACTCCAACTATCAAGATAAGTACAATAATTACGCCTAAGATTATTCTCTTTTTACTCATACCTTCACTCCTCATTTAGACTAAAAAAGAATCTATCCTCACTTTGTTTTAGCCCCTATTCCGTTAAGTATAAAATCAATCATTTTTTCCCTATCAAGATCTTTTTGCTGCTGCAACCAGCAACCGCCCAATATGTGTACTTTAAAATTACAATCAGTGGCAATCATTTGAGGTATGAGACTCGCCACAAACTCCCAGTCAAATTCCCTAAGAATCCCGTCTGCAGACCCTTTTTCAAAGAGTTCCCGCATTAAATTCACATATTTCTCCCTGTGACTCACAAATATTTCAAATAACTTATGCTTCGCTTCGCTGCTCATGGCGAGGAATTGACCAAACATCATAAACTTGAATAAGAATTCAACTTCTTCTATCGTTTCCTGGGTAATCTTAATCATTTCGTTCAATTTATCCCGCAGTGTAATTTTATCGCTTATCCTATTATTCATTTCGTTAAAGAAATGGTTTGATTTAGCCTTGACTATCTGTATAAACAAATCTTCCTTGTTCTGAAAGTATTCATAAAGGGTTCCCTTTCCCAGTCCAGCCTTCACTGCGATATCCTTCATACTGGCATTTGTAAAACCGTTCTCTTTAAACACTTCAAAAGCTGCATTGAGGATCGTTTCCTCTTTATCTTTCAGTCTTGCCATTATTAACCTCCCTTCTAATAATGCCCGACCGTTCAGTCAATTTATTATGATATGTCTTTTGAGCCTTGTATATATCATAAAATTTTATACTTCGATAAAAAAATATTATATTAGAATATCAAAGAAGCTACACTCTCGGGTGTGCAGCTTCTTTTAAGTCCGATATTAGATTTATGGTATTATGGGCATTGGCTGCAATAAAGAAAGTTCTGATTATTTCCATAGAGGAAATCATCAGAACCCTTGATATATCAGTATTTTTTTATAAATTTGCTACAGACGAACATGCAAATTTTCAGTTCGGTCTTGGAAAGCATATGCTCTACTACTGAGCCACGTCCGCAGGATATAACAAATTCATAAGCAAGCATCGCCTATTCGTCAAGGCGATAAATGGTGCCTCAGGACGGAATCGAACCGCCGACACGAGGATTTTCAGTCCTCTGCTCTACCGACTGAGCTACCGAGGCAAAATCGAGATGCGATGTTCGAAGTTCGATATTCGAACTTCTGTATTCCTCTTATCACTCTAGACATTATTCAATCATCGAGATCATAAGCTCTAATCTGCGAAGATTCACTCTTCGAACTTCGAACCACGATCTTCGAATTTCGATAATGGTGACCCGTACGGGATTCGAACCCGTGTAGCCGCCGTGAAAGGGCGGTGTCTTAGGCCGCTTGACCAACGGGCCTTAATGGATGGGTAAAATTCTTTGTTCGAGCAAATCACGCTCACAAATATGAATACTACACGAGATTCCTATCCGTGTCAAGTAAATGGTGAGCCATCCGCGACTCGAACGCGGGACACCCTGATTAAAAGTCAGGTGCTCTAGCCAACTGAGCTAATGGCTCAAATAATTACATCACGAATTTAAATATTACACGATAGTACCATATGTGTCAATACTTATATTTAACTTCTTTTAAGTGAACTCGTTCAACTAAAGTTGAAGCAGAGCACGGGGTCCCACTCCCACTTGAAGTGGGAGTCTCACGATTGGATGAAATCATAAGTGAAAATGTTTCCGATCACTGTCTTCTGGACCGCATATCCCGCTGAAAGCCCGCAAAGACTGTTGCCCTAGTTAAACTACCGTTTTAAAATATCTCGCCTCTTACAATGGTTTGTTCGCGTCCTGGGCCAATTGAGACCAACGTAGCAGGCGCGTCAGTCAGTTCTTCAATTCGGAGAATATAATTTCTCGCGGCTTCTGGTAGATCCTCAAAGCGACGGACAGAGGTCAGATCTTCCTGCCAACCAGGCATTTCCTCATAAATAGGCTGAGATTTATTAAAAATCTTTTGGCTTTGCGGGAATTCGCGGATGATCTCTTCACCAACACGATATCCAACACAGATTTTTAGTGTATCGAACCCTGTCAGGACATCAAGTTTCATAACGGCAAAATCAGAAATTCCGCTCACTCGAACAGCATAACGAGCAATAACAGCATCAAACCAACCGCAGCGACGCGGCCGTCCGGTGGTGGTTCCAAACTCATGACCATTAGCCTGCATTTGATCACCGGTCCCATCCAGAAGTTCTGTTGGGAAAGGGCCTTCTCCGACGCGCGTAGTATATGCCTTTATTACCCCGACCACACGATCAATGCGGGTTGGGCCAACACCTGCTCCGATACAAGCTCCTCCGGCAATCGGATTAGAAGATGTCACGAAAGGGTAGGTACCATGATCAATGTCCAGTAAAGTCCCCTGGGCACCTTCAAAAAGTACTTTTCCACCTGAGCGAATACTTTGATCAATCGCCAGTGAACTGTCGGTCACCATAGAACGAAGTTGTTCAGCATAACCCAGGTAAGTTTCATAAATATCCTCAAATTTAAGAGCTTCCAGACCATAGACTTTCACAAATAAATTATTCTTTTGAACTAAATTAAGGCGAAGCTTCTCTGCAAACTCTTCTTTATCCAAGAGATCAATGATACGAATTCCAATCCGTGACGCCTTATCCATGTAACAAGGCCCAATACCACGCTTCGTCGTACCAATTTTATTCGCCCCGCGTGCTTCTTCTTCTAACCCATCAAGAACCCAGTGGTAGGGCATAATCACATGAGCATTGCTACTAATCAACAATTTACCTGTCTTGATACCCCGCTTTTCAAGGTAACCAAGTTCCTCCAAAAGAACCTTCGGGTCAATCACTACACCATTACCAATGACACAGGTTTTATCAGAGTATAAGATTCCCGAAGGAATAAGGTGAAGCTTAAACTCTTCTCCATCCGCAACAACCGTATGACCAGCGTTGTTTCCACCCTGGCAACGGACAATAACGTTCGCCCTTTCAGCCAGAAAGTCCGTAACCTTACCTTTTCCTTCATCTCCCCATTGTGAACCAATTAATACTACTGCAGCCATTTGATATTCCTCCCATCTTTCACTACGAAAACTTGAATATTACGCTTATAATCCCAGTCGCTTGAAAATATCATCAACGTGCCCGAGGTGATATTTCAAATCAAACAAGCCCTGAATTTCTTCTTTGGTTAAATAGTTAATAATGCGTGCATCTCCTGTCACGACTTCAATGAAATCCAGCCCCTTGTCCCAGGCGTGAAAAGCATCCTGTTGAACCCAAGCATAGGCCTCTTCTCTCATACATCCGTGTTCAACTAAGGCTAAGAGAACTCGCTGAGAAGACGTCAGTCCAAAGGTCTTTTGTAGATTTCGCTTCATTTGATCCTCACGAATCTTAAGCCCGGAAATCACCCGAGTCATCTGACGGAGCATATGATCCAAAAGAATGCAACTATCCGGTAGTATGACCCGTTCTACAGAAGAATGGGTCATATCCCGTTCATGCCAAAGAGCAATATTCTCCATAGCCGCCAAGGCATTGCCACGGAGTAACCTTGACATTCCCGCCACCTGTTCACACACGATCGGATTACGCTTATGCGGCATCGCAGAGGATCCTTTTTGCCCTTCCGCAAAGGGTTCCTCGACTTCAAGAATATCTGTTCGTTGTAAATTGCGAATCTCGGTTGAAATTTTTTCAAGTGAACCGCCGATAAGGGCTAGAGTAGTCATAAAATGTGCGTGCCGGTCTCGTTGCAAGATTTGATTACTTACCAAGGCCGTCTCTAACCCTAAGTGACTACAGACCGCCTCTTCAACTTCAGGTGCCACGTTCGCATACGTTCCTACTGCTCCTGAAATCTTTCCGACACTAACTGAAGCAATTGCTTGACCAAGACGTTCGATTTGACGATCGATCTCGGCAACCCATAAAGCCAGCTTCAAGCCAAAAGTCAACGGCTCTGCATGTATACCGTGACTCCGACCGACCATTACGGTATATTTACTTTCCAGCGCTCGGATGACCAAGGCATCTCGAAACGTTCCAAGGTCTCTTTTTAACAAACGACCCGAATCTCTTAAGACGAGACTTAAGGCGGTATCCTTCACATCGGATGAAGTCAAGCCGAGATGAAGAAATTTTCCGGCTTCACCGATTTCCTCTACAACCGCTTGAAGAAAAGCGATCAGGTCATGACGTACCACTTTCTCAATTTCCAAGACCCTACTTGGGTTAACTTTTGCCTTGGCACGGATTTCTTCCATAGCTTCATGTGGTATTTCTCCACGCTTAGTCATAACCTCTGCAACCGCTAGTTCAACTTCCAACCAGCGCTCATATTCATATCCGTCCTGCCATAGCCTTCCCATATCAGGATGAGTATATCGATCGAGCAAAACTTCGCCCCCTTGATATTCCGCGGCCTCGCTAATTACGAGTCCTTATTAGCTTCCGCGCTTAGCTTTTTAGTTATACCTTAGTCACAATATCTCTCCCTACAACGATACCAGTCGCTGACGCTTGTATCAATCCGCGGGTAATTCCTGCTCCATCCCCAATAGTATATAATCGGGGAATAGCTGTTTCAAAGTTCAACTTTACTTTGACTTTAGAAGAATAAAACTTAACCTCAACTCCATATAGCAACGTATTTTTCGAATACAGTCCCGGCGCAATTTTGTCAAAGGCCTGTAAGGTTTCAATCAAGGAAGTCAAGTACCGCTCTGGCAATACATAACTGAGGTCTCCCGGAACCGCAGATAAAAGAGTCGGAATTGTCGTCGATTTACGCAGACGACTTATAGTTGTTCTCCTACCCTTCAGAAGATCCCCCAAACGCTGAACCATCACGCCACCGCCGGTCAACATGTTCGCGAGCCGAGCAACATATCGCCCATATTCAATCGGTTGATTAAAAGGCTCTGTGAAGCGAGTTGAAACCAATAAAGCAAAATTTGTATTTTTGGTTTTTTTCTCGGAGTCGGCATAACTATGCCCGTTCACCACAGCGATATCACCATCGTAATGTTCCTCAGAAACAACACCGCCAGGATTAACACAAAAGCTTCGTGTTTTCAAGTCGTAGGTGTCCGTATAATAAACCAACTTAGGTTCGTAAAGATCTCGGGTAAGATGATCCATAATGGAGTTTGGAACCTCAACACGTACTCCGATATCTACCTCATTATTTTCTGTTGCTACTCCTAATCGAATGGTTTGCTCAGTAAGCCAATTTGCCCCCCCTCTTCCTGGGGCAGCAACCACATAACGGGCGGTCACTTCATCCAGCTCTTCTTCATCACGGCGTTGAATGGTAGCCCCTATGACCCCTTCAGGTCCAGCTAAAATATCCTTTACCTCAGCAAGTTCCCAAAAGGTCGTGTTTGTCTTGTTCATAAGATGTTCATACATACCCTTTAAAACATCATAAGCCAATTCGGTTCCCAAATGACGTACTGGACAATGAATTAGCGCAATATTGTGGCGTGATGCCTCGTATTGAATATCTTCAACCCGTCGGCTATCTAAACCATAAACTGTTTCCTGGGCTCCGAACCCCCGATAAATTGAATCCGCATAATCAATCAGTTCCTGAGCTTGTTCTTCTTTCATATATTCCATCAAACGACCGCCGACTGCAGGACTCAAAGATAATTTTCCATCACTGAAGGCCCCAGCACCTGACCACCCTCTGGTAATAGCGCAAGGATTACACCCAACACAAACTCCCGTAGCGCGGGCAGGGCACTTTCGCTTTTCAATAGTACGCCCTTTATCTACAATTAGAATCTTTAACTCCTTATTGTGTTTTGATAACTCTAAAGCCGTAAAAATTCCTGCCGGACCAGCACCTATAATTAGGACATCCACTACATGTTTCAATTGTATACCTCCTAGAGCTGTTTTCAGCTAATCGTGAGACTCCCACTTCTACAAGTGGGAGTGGTGCCCCGTACTCCGCTTCGGTGGGGGTAGACTCTCCCACCGAAGACTCGATGTTCAACTTTAGTTGAACGAGTTCACTTACTCACGGGTAAAGAACCGCTAGCCACAAACAAATTCATCTTAACAATCCTCCTCCTCCTTGTCAATCCAATAATCGAACATTAAGCGATAATATACATAAAACATTCGACAATTCTGCTTTATTTTCCATTCATCAGTGGTGCCCCGCAGCAACATGGGGGTCTGATAAGTACATGAAAATCCCCCCGCCCACGAACTTGGCAAGGGGATTTCTTTAAGCAGTTTGATGTTGACGTTCAAGGTTTACAAACTTAGTAAATTCCTTAAGAAAACCCAATTCAACGGTTCCTACTGGGCCATTTCGGTGTTTTGCAATTATTAACTCGGCAATGCCTTTCTTTTCAGAGTCGTGATTATAATACTCATCCCGATAAATAAAAGAAACCACATCCGCATCGGCTTCAATTGCCCCAGATTCTAACAAATCCGACATAATCGGCCGTTTGTCCTGGCGTTGCTCAACACCCCGGTTAAGTTGCGATAAAGCAACAACTGGGACTTTCAACTCCCGAGCAAGCCCTTTGAGGGTTCTGGAAATTTGAGCCACCTCTTGTTGTCTGCTTTCTGTCTTTTTCCCAACACCCACTGACAATAACTGAAGATAATCAATCACGATCAACCCTAAATTATGTTCCACTTTTAAGCGGCGAGCCTTGGAGCGGAGCTCAACTAAAGTTATCCCTACCGTATCATCGATAAAAATCGGAGCATCCGAAAGAGGACCTACCGCTCGAGTTAGCTTCGGCCAATCTGTATCAAGTAATTCTCCGGTCCTTACGCGCTGTTGATCAACCATCGCTTCTCCGCAAAGCATACGTTGCACCAACTGCTCCTTGGACATTTCTAAACTAAAAATAGCAACCGGAATTTTTGCTCGCACAGCTGCATTTTGGGCCATGTTTAAAACCATGGCCGTTTTTCCCATGGAGGGCCGCGCAGCAATGATTATCAAATCCGAAGGCTGCCACCCCGATGTCATCCGGTCTAATTCCGTGAAAAAGGTGGGAACACCCGTCAGATTTCCTTTATTAGCATATAAATACTCAATTTTTTCAAAGGTTTCTAGGAGAACGTCACGAATGAAGCTAAATCCATCCTTTACTCGTCGACGAGAAAGGTCGAGGATCAGTTTTTCTGCTTCCTCTAAGAGAACATGTGCCTCTTCACCTTGCTCATAACCCCGCTCTAAGATACTGCTTGTCGCACGAATAAGCTGGCGAAGAAGAGCCTTTTCTGTCACAAGTTTGGAATAGTATTCCACATTCGCCACCGAAGGGACAGATCGAGCAATCGCAGAGATCGTCGCAATCCCGCCTACCTGTTCCAGCCGTCCCTGCTGACGTAAAGTCTCAGCGACACTGACTAGGTCAATTGGGTCTCCTTTTTCGAAGAGCTCTCGAATTGCGGAAAAAATCAGACGGTGATTATCTCTGTAAAAGTCTTCCGGTTGAAGTATTTCAAAGACGGAACTTCCGACCTCAGGTTCAAGCATCATCGCACCTAAGACCGCTTGTTCGGCCTCTAAATTCTGTGGTGGAACTTTTAGTAGTTCCATATCCTCTCTCCTCCCGGTCGTACCCGCTCATAATCAAGTTTTCAAGCCCCCCACTTCTATAAGTGGGGGTGGGTTCTTCGTAAACTTCAGGTGGGGTAGAGTCCATCCTACGGCGCGAATGTATTCGACAGTGGCTATGCGCCTTCGGCGATACTAATCCTACGGCGCATAAGTATCATCTGGGGATCTGCGCCTTCGGCAATACTCTATCCTACGCCGTTAAGTATTTCTCCTGGGATCACGGCTTCGGCGATACTCTCCACTGGAGACTATCGT
>LOEW01000018.1 GCA_001516045.1 Desulfosporosinus sp. BRH_c37 | reverse complement strand
AAGGGGCTGTCTCAAAATAGAAATCTCATTTCTATGAAGAGGCAGTCCCTTATTAACGTATCAGATAGTATAAGTTTAGGGTCTCCCTTGTACGGGTGTGGTCTTACTTTCTTTACTGGTAGGAGACTTCGCATTAGCACCGCTCATCCTAGAGCTCGTGGACCAAACTAATTGTTCAATCGCCTAATGAATGAGAGCGGGGTTCCCGCCAAATTCGCCATCCTTGGCTCAGTTGGCGGCTTCGCACATCCGTGTGCTCAGCCCCACTTATGCATGTCGCGCTTTCACAAAGTTTGGTAACCACTTGCTCAAAGGATTCGCTAACGCTAAAGCGAAGTCTCTGCTCGGAAGAAGAAGTATAGGATTACGGATGTCAAAGATTAAATAAAAGGACCGAGGCACAGCCGAGGTTTAAAATTTATGAAAAAGCAGCAAAAAGACGAGTCAAAAGACCCGCCATTTTGGTATAATTAGTTTATGCAAAAAAACAAAACTATACCAAAGAATTATACCGAAAATAGTGGAGTTTATCAACTCGTACTTCCACTAAACATGGAAGTTTTAATACCAGAAGATGACTCAGTAAGATTGCTAAGCCATATGACGGAGGAATTAGATTATTCAAATCTAAGCATGGCGTACTCTTCCAAAGGAAGAAATCCAGCAGTCAAACCTAAGACATTATTTCGAGTATTAGTCTACGCTTACATGAACGATATTTACACAAGCCGAAAAATCGAGGAAGCCTGTCGGAGAGATATTAATTTTATGTGGTTACTTCAAGGACAGAAGGTACCCGACCATAATACCATCGCTCGTTTCCGCAAAGGTAGGCTTTCAGGAATTATGGAAGGACTCTTCAACCAAATAGTCGTCAAACTCGGTGAACTGGGTGAGATCAAGTATGAAAATATCTTTATTGACGGAACAAAAATTGAGGCTTATGCCAATAAATATACGTTCGTATGGAAGAAAACCACCATAAAAAATGAACTGCGAATGCAAGAAAAAGCCAGGGTGTTTCTTGCAACACTCAATAAAGAATTCGATACCAATCTCCCATTAAGTGAATCGCCAATTACGGTGGAAATCATGCAGAAAGCCGTCGATTTCTTGAAAGAGAAGCAGCAAACTGAAAAAATTGAGTTTGTTTCCGGAAAGGGAAAACGGAAAACGGAGCTACAAAGGGCAACAGAGACAATGGAAGAATTCTTGGAAAAACAAAAGAAATATGATCATTACAACGAACTTTTCGATGGTAGAAATAGCTTTTCAAAGACTGATACGGACGCTACCTTTATGCACATGAAGGAAGATCATATGAGAAATTCTCAGCTAAAACCTGGGTATAATGTTCAGATTGGCGTAGAAGCTGAATATATCGTCGGATTGGCCATATCGAGTGAACGTTCTGATCAAATGACATTGATCCCTTTTTTGGAAAATCTTATTGAAAATTTACCTAAAAAATATCTCCATATCATTGCCGATGCAGGCTATGAAAGTGAAGAAAACTATGTTTATTTACATGAACATGGACAAAAGTCCTTCATCAAGCCACAGACCTATGAGGCTATGAAAAAAAGAAGTTACAGCAAGATTATTGGCAAACGGGAAAACATGATCTATGATGCGGAAAAAGACGAATATCTTTGTGCCAATCACAAAAAGCTAGTGGTCATTGGAAAGACAACAAGAAAATCCAAAAGCGGCTATAAATCCGATGTGACCCTCTATGAATGTGAAAGTTGTGAAGGCTGTAAATTCAAGCAGCAATGTACAAAAGCAGCGGGTAATAAGAAACTATCGACATCCAAACTATTTTTGGAAAAACGAGCAGAATCATTACATAATATCACAACAGCTGAGGGTATTTTACTAAGAATGAATCGATCCATCCAGGTTGAAGGGGCTTTTGGAGTACTGAAGGAAGATCATAGCTTTCGTCGATTTGTAATGCGTGGTAAAAAGAACGTTAAAACTGAATTTTTGCTATTGGGTTTTGGTTTTAACATCAATAAATTGCACAATAAAATACAACAAGACAGGTGCGGCTGTTCGTTGCATGAAATAAAAGTTGCATAAATTTGCCGACCCTTCTTTAAAGGAATTTTGAGAGATTGAAAAATCCTCTTTTTTGATGTTCCTAAAATTAAAAGTAGTGTAAAATCAACGAAGCTGTGGGCTGATTTTACACTACTTTTTTAACTTTTCCCTGAATTTTCGAAAGTAGCTGCCTCAGAATGGCACACTAAAACATCATTTTGAGACAGCCTCTTGTTTATTTAAGTAGACCCCAGCCAATTACGCGCCGGGGAGAGGATTCTTAGCCGGACCATAAATACCGATCAGAGTGGCCGTGGTGATAGTCTGGGGTAAAACGATTTTTGCAAACTCAGTGTAATCGGCATCAGCTGGGATTTCTAAATTAGCAGACTTTAAAGCATACAGGGTAAATACATAACGATGAGCGGCATCAGGTGGCCAAGGTGCTCCATAGCCAGTTTTAAAACCTGGAACATGGAAAGCAGTAATAAAATCACTGTTAAGTTCCTTGGCACCTGCTGGTATGTTTCCAGCAGGGCTTGCACCTTCAGGCAGATTATTAGAAGAAGCCGGAAGGTTATAAATCATCCAATGGGCAAAGCAACGTGGAAAATTAAACATTGACGGAACATCAGGGTCTGTAACGGAAAGAGCGAAACTCTGCGTTCCAGCAGGGGCATTTTCCCAGCTTAAGGCGGGCGATACTTGATTCATCTCCGTGTACTTTTCAGGAATTGTTCCACCGTTTTCAAAAGCAGAAGACTTAAGCATAAAGACTTTTAGCTCGGACATAACTATCCCTCCTAATTTTTAGACATAATATAATTTCATAAAATGGATTTCTAGATTAATACTTGAAAATCCTGCCATACATGAAGGAAAAGCTTTAATTCATTTCGACAATTTAGTGAACTCGTTCAACTAAAGTTGAACATCGAGTCTTCGGTGGGGGACTCTACCTCCTTCGCCGCCAAGTGTTTCTATTGGGGAAGGCGGCTCGGCGATACTCTCCACTGGAGACTATCGTCACCGAAGCAGAATAAGGTATACCACTCCCACTTGTAGAAGTGGGAGTCTTACGATTTGGATAAATAATTATCATAAGTATCGAGCCCGAGTAAATATCTAAAAGGCATCGTCTCATTTAGAATAGCGTTTTGAATATTTAGATAACTGCAGGATAATGATGACTTGGGGTAGAATACTTCTTTAAGAAAACTTCTAAGTTGTGACTACTGCTAACGAGGAGGAATTTTGATGAGTAAAGAAGCCCTAATAGCCAAGATCATCGACCTTGAGTGGAACATGTTTCATAATGTGTCCAATATCGGTGGAAAAGCGTCTTGTCAGGAAAATCCAGAAACTTTCAAGATTATGAGGCATAGCCAAGCGGTAAGTTGGTCAGAGGATACCCTGGAAAGCTATCTGAATGATCTTTCTACTGCCCAGGAAAACAAAAGAAACTTGTTAACTGAAAAATATGCTCGGATGATGAAATACACTTCTCCGTTGGAATACGCTAATATCGAGCACAAACTCCCCTCTTTAGATTCGGAAATTCCTCTGTTGATAGACAAAATTGTTAAAATCGTTATGGGATGGGAAGAGGAACTTTCGGTTAAATTCCCAAATATTCTCAAAAAGGGTAGGCCCATTTATAGTACGCAAGATTCTATGTATGTAACATCTGTTGAAACATATTTGCGAGGAGAACTGATGACTTATTCTCAAAAGACTTTAGAATTGTACTATAACAATATCTTAATGCAACAAACTGAGAACATTAATGGCTCAGAAATCACCCTTTTTTATATGATCAAACAATACGGTTTTAATTCATTGGAAGAGGCAAATGAAAAACTAAAACCGAATTTTTAGACGCAGGCTTACCCTTTGAAAGCGAATTTCTTATAAAACTCGAAGGTTTCTTTCATTCCCTCAATAAATGGAGTGAATATAAAATTCAATGTATCTGCAATCAGAGAACCTGAGTAAATTTCATGTTGATCTAATGGGAAGGGCAACGCTATATTGTCTTTGTTGATTGTATCAATGCTTAGACGTTTTGTCTTGATTGAGTTGCCGCTCACCTGCTCAAGTACTTCAATTAGCTTGTCGTAAGAGATTAGTTCCTCGGCAGCTAGGTTATAAGTGTTATTGAACACTTTTTCATTAGCCAAACAAGCAAATAAAATTTTGGCTATATCTTTTACATAAATAAACTGAAAGAGAGCTAGAGATTCTTGAGGGATAGGTATAGTTTTGTTGGACAGGATCAGATCGAAGAAAAACGATTCCCTTGGGGCATAGTTAAAGGGCCCATAAACAAAGGCCGGTCGCAATATAGTGTACGGAATATTACGTTTTTGACATACCTTTTGAGCCTCTAACTCTAAAAGCCATTTGTTATAACCGTATTCACCCAGGGGTCCGGGAAGCGCACTAAAATGTTTTGGCGAAGCCTCCAATTTCGGAAAATCAAGGGAAGGTTTGTAAACAGTACAGGTACTTATATAGATGTATTGTCTAATCGTTCCCGGCAGGTTCTCAATTAGATTATTAATTTCCTGCGGGAAATCGGCACAAAAATCAATCACTGCATGGTAATCCAAAGGGGGGATTACCTTTTTCATCTCTGTAATGTCTCTGCGGTCACAAACATGTTCTTCAACCCCCGGTATCCTCAACGGATTCCTTCCCCTGTTTAGCAGGTGAATAGAATAATCGCTCTTCTTAGATAACCCCATCACAAAAATTCTACCGATAAAATAACTTCCTCCGATGATTAAAACGTTTTTTTTCATCTTAAAGTATTTCCTTTCCCCTGGATTTTGTTATTACTATCTTTCCCAAACAACTTTTCCGTTAATGATTGTCATCATGGCCTTAATGTCTTTAAGCTCTTCCGGTTCAACTTGGTTGGGGTTACTACTTAAGATAACCAGATCAGCAAGCTTACCGGGAGTAATTGATCCTTTGATCCCCTCTTCAAATGAGGCATATGCTCCTCCGAGAGTGTACATCCTTAAGGCATCCATGGGAGAAATGCCCTCTTCAGGAGCAAGTACCTGTCCATGCAACTCCTTTCTGGTTACGGCTGTATAGATACCTATCAGGGGATTGCTCGGCATCATAGGAGAATCAGAGCTTAAAGCTACCTGTAGCCCTGTTCGGTGATAAGAACTTATGGGGAAAAGGCAGTGAAGCTTTTCGTGTGGTACAGTCTTCATGAAATCTTCACCACCATAGTGCAGAAATGAAGGCTGCGTTACTACCATTGGCCGAAGTCTCGCCATGGGTTCCAGTAGATCAGGCGTACAAACCATACAGTGTTCCAGGCGGTGACGGTGAAATGGCCTAGGGCTTTCGCGGAGAACCAGCTTCAGTGCACTCAGAGAGGCCCGTAAATTATATTGGTCATGGACGTGAAATGCCAGCTGAAAACCGGCCAAGTGAGCTTGGAGCGCGTGGTGGTTGATATCTTCTTGTGGTGGATGGGGGTGACCGCTGCTCTCATCCAGGGCAATTTTCACCCCTCCAATACGCAACTGATTGTCACCGCTGCCCATAGACAAGCCATAATCAGTAATTTCCCCCAGAGCCGCACTTCCTATCAACATGGAAAGCCTGTTTGGCAGTAATCCGTCTTTACTTTTGAATCTCTGATAGGTTTGCCAGTGGTTAAGGTTGTTGTTCCAGCCGGCGTCTTGCAGGGAAGTAATCCCGTAGGAAAGATATTGCAGACTGGCCAGCTTAATACCTTTTTCTAATTCCTCATTATCTACTGAGGGGACTCCTTTTTGCACATTAGCGTTCATGCCAAAGATAATCCCGTTAGGTTCTTGAGTAATAGGGTCCCGGTTAATCTTTCCACCGGCTGAGTCGGGCGTATCCTTGGCGATTCCGACAAGTCGGAGTGCCCTACTGTTTAAAACGCAGGTGCCTGCAGAGTAATGTACCAGTATTACCGGATGATCTGGTGCCGCTTCATCCAAATCCCAGCGAGTGGGATGTCTCTTTTCAGTGAGGCTGATTTCGTTGTATTGAGCTGCTCGCAGCCATTTACCGAGCGGAGTCACTTGGGCGCGTTTCCGGATTTCATGCTTAATATCTGTAATACTTTTTACAGCGAAAGGCGAGCAGTCAATATGCAGAAGAGTTATCGCCTGGCCGATGGGATGGCAGTGGGCGTCGTTAAAACCAGGAATAACGGTCATTCCTTGGCAATCGATGAGTCTGGTATTCGGTCCTGAAAGTGAGTCTAGTTCGGATTTATTTGTGACGGCGATAATTTTATCGTCTTTAACTGCGACAAGCTCTGCGTGCATATTTTTTTCGTCAAATGTAAATATTTGGGCATTGTATAAAACCAAATCTGCTGAATTGTAGGCCAAATTTCTCTCCTCCGATTCTATGTAAGAAGAAGTTCACATACCGCAAAGATTCTCCAGTCAATCGTTATTTTTCGATTATACCAAAAATAAGCATCGAAATGGGAATTTTCTAACTTATTAATTTATCCAAATCGTAAGACTCCCACTTCTACAAGTGGGAGTGGTACACCTTATTCTGCTTCGGTGACGATAGTCTCCGGTGACGATAATGTCCGGTGGACAGTATCGCCGATAGCGCACGGCTATTAACGAATACTAAGCGCTGAGGATTAGTATCGCCGAGCCGCCTTTCCCAATAGAAACACATGGCGGCGAAGGAGGTAGAGTTCATCCTACGGCGCGATAGTATTCTTCAGTGGTTCAGCGCCTTCGGCGTAAGTCTCCACAGACGATAGTCTCCAGTGGAGAGTATCGCCGAAGCGCACGGCC
>LOEW01000017.1 GCA_001516045.1 Desulfosporosinus sp. BRH_c37 | reverse complement strand
TCGCCGAGCCGCCTTCCCAATAGAAACACTTGGCGGCGAAGGAGGGCCGTATACGAATACTTCGCGCGTAGGATGACTTACGTCACCGAAGACTCGATGTTCAACTTTAGTTGAACGAGTTCACTTGGAAGTGGGGAAATATATGGCTTATGGTCTCTGGATTTCATTTGTTCTAGCTTCGTTGCTGATTATTGCTACACCAGGGCCTGTCGTAACATTACTAATTACGACAAGTATTAATCGGGGTAAAAATGCAGCCTTTTTTATGATTCCTGGCATTTTTTTAGGTGACTTTGCGGCTATGATTATGTCATTTGCTGGTGTAGGGGCTTTATTACTAACCTCTCCAACTTTTTATACCATCATGAAATTAGTAGGAGCGGCCTATCTTGTTTACCTCGGTTCTCATATGTGGGCTAGGTCTGGTAATCTTGTACCAACCAAGGAAAGATTAACCTCAAATGAAAGTCAATCCGCAATAAAAGCATTCTGTGTAACCGTTTTAAATCCAAAAAGTCTCATATTTTTTGCGGCTTTCATGCCTCAATTTGTAAGTAAAAATGGAGATTTTTTGCCACAACTAATAATTTTGGGAACAACTTATCTAGGCATTGGTTTATTAAATGATATTACTTATACTTTGCTCGCTAATAAAGCAGCTCGATTTCTAAATAATAATTTCCAAAAATCGGTAAATAGAGTTGCGGCGATTAATTTAATTGTCACCGGTATTATTATTTTGGGTTTGCAACATTAGAGATGATCTCGCCCAAGTTTCCGAATTCTCCTATTGTTCATAAGCTATATAGGCTTTAGTTTATTTAATAGCCGTGAAAGAAGGAGACAAATGAACAAGCTAAATATTATAAAAAAGGCCTTAGCAGTAATCCAAGGATCTCTGCCAGTTTCGGATAGGACTATTAATAACAACTGCAGTCAAGACGTCACTGGGGCAGCGGATTTAATGGATGATACAACGGATGAACAAGTAATAAAAAGGTTGTCAAGAGATTTTGCAAAAGCTTTAACCGACCGCGATTTTGAGCGCTTGGATGGTAGGGCGGAGTATCATCTTTATACAGTGGACCACCTTATAGAGCTCATCAAGAACAATGATGAGCAAAACACCATTAAATTGTTTAACGAAAACAAGATTAAATCCAAGTATGAAGATTGTGAGTTTCTCTCGATTACTATTAGTGCAGACCAGGAGCAAGCTGTGCTAGTTTATAACGTAAGGACCACTGTATTAAGTGCTGACGATAAATACTTTAAAGAGCTAAACAAAAAGAACAATAAGAAAAATCGAATTAGCGCAGGAACTCCTTTTAGCACTACTTATACACTATTAGTAAAAACGGTGAAGGGAACTTGGAAGATAGACAAGTTTGAAGCTTCTAAAGAGAATATATAAATAGGCACAAATTAAGACTTTGAATAGTTTTCTAGATCATTATTAACACCGTATTGTATCTGAATTTCATTGACACGCGGTATCCACTGGTGTAACCGTTCTTGAACTTCCTTATCATTTACCTTATCTACGAGCAATACCTGATTTTCACTTAACTGTACAGCGATTTTATACTGATTATTTTTAGTATCTGCACTGACCAGAATTCCTTCATATGGTTCTTTAGTGTACGGGGCATTATTAAGAAATGCCTCTTTGCTCATTAATTCGCCATCAACTTTGTTCATTTGTTTAATCTCCTCTACATTGAATATTGGAGATATTTTGTCCCGGTACATGGAGGTCTATGTATTTGCACAACTTGAAATAGCCAGCATATCTTCGAGAAGATGGGGAAAGGTGTGACTCTTACCTACTCCAACAAATAACCTTGTTATTTAACTATCTTATACCCGGAAGATAATTTATAATAATAAGGGATTTGAAAGGGGGCAAATTTATGGATCACCGAGATTTAGTCCTGGATGAAGACAGCGAGTTTAAATTTCATTGCCATGATGGGCTGGATTGCTTTAAAAAATGTTGCCAGGACATCAATATATATCTCACTCCTTACGATGTCCTGCGGATGAAAAATTTCCTGGGCCTTTCTTCAGGAGAATTTCTGGAGAAATATACCATTAAGGTACATGTACATCACACGGGCTTTTCCATTGTTCAAATCAAGATGTCCGAGGAGGATAACTTGAAATGTCCCTTCATCACAGCAAAGGGATGTCGGGTTTACCGGGAGCGACCCTGGTCCTGCCGGATTGCGCCGGTGGACATGCTGGGTGAGGGGAAATATTCTTTTATTTTTGAAAGTTCCCGCTGCCACGGGTTAAATGAGACAAAGGCACAAACCATAAAGGAATGGGTTCGTGACCAGGGTTTAGAGATCTACGAAGAAATGGAACAGGGGTTTAGCGAGATACCTGAACAATTAAAACTTACCGGCGACCGGGAAACTGATGAAAAAATTATTAAACTTTTCTTTATGACCTGCTATGATCTGGACAAATTCAGAAGTTTTTTAATGAATAACCCTTCCCTGTATGAAGAAATGGATTTAAATGAGGAGATACTGGACAGAATCAGGCACGATGACGTTCAGTTAATGAAATTTGGTTTTAAGTTGCTATCTTCGGGACCCGATCGGTTAAAAGACCTGTCAATTGGTGGGGAGTGATGGAAAAAGGTTGATCCGATGATTGCGATATGATAGCATAAAAATATATTTGGCTTCTGCTTTAGGACAACCCGGATGGTACTAGAAATGACCATACCGGTATGTTGCCAAAGGCAGGCAAGTGGATCTATTCCCGAATGCTTGTACCTGAAGAGGGACTGAGACGGAAGGGGGGCTTTGCTATACCATTATGCCTTCTGACTTATGTCGGGGGGCTTTTCTTTATTTATGTCATGAGGACTGAAAGGATGGCTAAATTACGGAAAATCACAATAAGAAGGGAAGATGCGTGTATGAAGAAAACGATAGATTTTATGATAGATAAGAAAAAAGCGGGACAAAAGATTACTATGCTAACTTGTTATGATTACCCTACTGCTGTAATTCAGGAGAAGGCCGGGATCGACATTATCTTAGTTGGAGATAGCGTTGGTACAAATATTCTGGGATATAAGAGTGCCACCGAAGTAACTATGAAAGATATGCTTCATCACCTAAAAGCAGTCAGAAGAGGAGTTGAGAAAGCTTTTCTACTAGCCGACATGCCATATAGGTCGTATGAAACAAATGAAATAGCTTTACAAAATGCTCAGTTGTTTATTGATGCAGGTGCAGACGCGGTTAAGCTTGAAGGACGAGAGGAGAAGGTTGTTGAGTACCTAACAAAAAATAATATTGATGTTATTGGGCATCTTGGATTTACTCCACAGACTCATGAAAAAGTATCCATGCAAGGAAAAACATTTGAACAAGCCAAAGAACTGTATGAAAGCGCACAAAGCCTCCAGAGATTGGGGTTAAAGTTACTTGTATTAGAAATGGTTCCAGAAGAAGTTGCAGGATTAATATCTGAACACTTAATGATACCAACGATTGGAATTGCAGCGGGTAGATATTGCGACGGACAGGTTCAAGTATTTAATGATTTGCTTGGTATGACCCCGAGAAAACTTGTTCATGTTAAAGAATATGCAGATTATAAAAATTTAACTTTTGAAGCAGTTAAAAAATATAAAGATGAAGTAGAAAACCAGCAATTTCCACAACAGAATAATGTACGAAATATGGATGCCGATGAATTACATGAATTTAATGCCCTGTTTTAATAGTTCAGGCCAAAGTCTACACCTTATAAACCATGATCATTTACTTGAGAAAAAAGTGCGGGCTTTATGAGCAACTCAAAGAGCTACCCTCAGGGGCGGCTCTTTTTGGCTTGAGCTAAACCAAACCTAAACCTAACATTGGCCCTTTCAAATGCACTTCTCGTACAGAATTCTCGATTCTGAGATAATAGGTTCGTCATTCGTTTTAATGAGACACTTTTGTTATTAAAAAGTACGTATATAGGGTGCTCTTTCCGACATACTTCACCCCTTCAACATGAGATAATTATCCGGATACAATTTTGAAGGAGTGTAGTATATGACGAAAAGAAAGATAATTGCATTTATCTTAATCTCATGTTGCACCATTTTTATAGGAACACCAGCTTTCGCTGCTAATCTAAGTTCAGATACTGACTCACCACAAATTATTAGCATTAATAGGCTTTCCGGACAGACGAAATATGAGACTGCCAAGATTATCTCTGAGTATTATGGCAAAGGAAAGGTTAAGAACGTAATCCTTTCAACAGGAAACGGATTTGCGGATGCTTTATCGGCAAGTGTTCTAGCCTATGAAAAGGAAGCCCCTATACTATTAGTTGATTCTTCTGTCGAAAACTCTAAGGATGCGTTTGATTATGTCATTCAACATCTTGATTCAACTGGAGCGGTTTATATCATTGGCGGTGCTGGGATAATAGGTACGGAATTCCAGACAAAACTTAATGACCTTGGATTCAAAAATGTTGTTAGAATTGCTGGTCTGGATAGGTATGATACATCTTATAAGATAGCCAGTTCACTTAATGACATAACTGTATCCACAGTAGTGATATCCTCCGGAGAACAATATCCTGATGCATTAAGCATCTCGAGTTTTGCTGCTAATAAAGGCTGGCCGATACTGTTATGTCCTCACGATGCACTCCCTCAAGAAATAAAAAACTTTTTACTGGAAAGGAAGCCTTTGAAAGTATACATAACTGGGGGAGTAGGAGTGATTTTAGACACTGTAGAATCCGAAATAAGTAGTTTATTACCACAGGCCAAAGTCGAACGGTTAACTGGACAATCTCGGTTTGATACAAATGTTATCATTTCAGAAACCCTTGCACCGAATCCATCGACATTATATCTAGCCACAGGTTACGGTTTTGCTGATGTTTTAGCAGGTAGTGTTGTGGCAGCCAAAAATGGAAATCCCATTATATTGATAGACCCTTCCGTACCAACATTGCCAAAATCAGTAGCCAGTTACTTCGTAAAACTTTATGCAAACCATTTAAGTCCGAACTTAGTTTCTTTTGGCGGCAAAGGAGTTGTATCGGATGAGATAATGAAAAGCTCACAAGACTTGATTTCGGGATCAGTGAAAGAAACGAGTATTTATTCTATAGCCGATATAACTGCAACGGTTACTCAAAATGAAGACTATTCTTTACCTCCAACTGTTCAAGCTAAGCTTTACGACAGTGATTCTATTGATGTGCCTGTTCAGTGGAATCCTAAGGTTGTCGATACCAAAAGTATAGGGTCTAAGGTTTATGATGGAGTTGTAGACGGATATGGCAAAGCAATCAAACTTAATCTTACTGTCAAAGAACCAATGCCAGTCGCTCAATACTCTACTTACTTTGACACTAGCCAGGTTAATCGTACGGAGAACATTCGACTTGCTGCAAAGGCTCTCGATGGAAAATTATTAGCGCCCGGAGAACGGTTCTCCTTCAATGGGAGTGTTGGAGAACGAACTGCTGAAGTGGGTTATCAAGAGGCGCTGATCATCGAAGGAAGCACCTTTACCCCTGGGCTCGGAGGAGGAGTCTGCCAAGTTTCCTCCACTCTTTATAATGCCGTAGATCTTGCACATTTGGAAATTCTCGAAAGACACCATCATACCTTGCCGATAAGTTATGTTCCTCCTGGACAGGATGCAACGGTAGCATTTCCAGTACTTGACTTTAGATTTAGAAATATAACAGATGCTTATCTCTCAATCCGTAGTTTCATAGAAGGAGATACCCTAACCATTCAGCTTTATAGAAAGGCAGCGAATTGATCATCTTCCTTACATCGCTTATTGGATAAACTGTGTAAAGGCGCCTTTAGGAAGGGTAACAAAAAAGTCAACCTACTCAGCTATAAGAGATAATTATTTTTAAGGAACTTCGCGAGGGGTTCTTTAGTCAATTATAATAAGGATCAAGTTAGGGGACTATACTTAACGAGGATCAGATTTCCATAGCATCCGAACGTGTAAAATCGGGATACTGTTGGTTTCTGTAGCTAGTGAACTCGTTCAACTAAAGTTGAACATCGAGTCTTCGGTGACGTAAGTCATCCTACGCGCGAAGTATTCGTTTAGGGCCGTGCGCTTCGGCGATACTCTATCCTACGCCGATAAGTACTCTTTTCGGGATCACGGCTTCGGCGATACTCTCCACTGGAGACTATCGTACCGGAGACTATCGTCACCGAAGCAGAATAAGGTGTATCACTCCCACTTGTAGAAGTGGGAGTCTTACGATTTGGATAAAAGGGGAGAAGGATTGATGATGCAGACGTTGGGAGACCACCATAATTTGCGCAAGTATGGCTGGACGGGTGTAATCATCGTTGCTTTTTGTATACTGATTGTAGCTTTTTTCTATTTGGATCGAAGGAATCAGATTTCCACGGTTATTCAGGCATGGGGTGCGTGGGGCGCTATTTTTGCTATATTACTGATGACAGCTCTTTGTATGACTCCAATACCTTCTGAAGGTTTGGTGGTTATGTTTCTGAAAATCTTTGGAGTTTATGAGGGAGTTCTTTTTGCATGGGTTGGTTCCACATTAAGCGCCCTGGTCATCTTTATTCTAGTTCACTTATATGGGCAGACATTTATGCAAAAAATAATTTCCCAGGAACGGTTCAACTTAGTCGATCATTGGGTCGAGGGAAAAGGGTCACTGGGTTTATTAGTGGCTCGTTTACTACCGATTCCCGCCTTTGCAGTTAATTACATAGCTGGTGCCATGCCATCCATGAGGATTTGGACCTATCTTTGGACTGCTGCTCTATCGATGATTCCTTATTATGTGGGCACAGCTCTTGTATTCTTAGGTGTCGCTCAAGCGACTTGGCTTTGGCTTGTTCTGGGGTTTGGCGCGCTCATTATGTTTTGGGGAATAGGGTATTACCTAAATAAGCGAAAATCACCAATATAGTAGAATACGCACTGGGTTTAGGTTCAATTCGAGACAACAATCATGTGCAAAGCATCGTGGGTTTGTGGACATGTCGACTATCCTGAACATCCCAAGGACTTGGGGCGGGGGCGAAGGGCAAAAATCAAAGAGAGAGGAGACAAAGTATGAGTTGGGTATATGTCTTATTATTTTGTGCTCTGGTAGGAATAGCATCATATACAGTTATCCCTGATTTCTTCCTCCATCGCTTGGGCTTGGGAAGTTGGAAGCGCCAGTTTAGCCCGGGGGTGGCTCTTACATTGGATGATGGACCTGATCCGATAGTTACCCCACGAGTGCTTGAGGTTTTAAAACGACAAAACATTTCTGCGACTTTCTTTGTAGTTGCCGAAAAGGCGAAAATGTATCCGGAACTTATTCGGCAAATGCAAGCAGAAGGACATCAGATTGGGGTACATTCTCTCACTCATCGCTATGCATGGTTCTCCTCACCTTGGAAAACTGCACGTGAATGGACAGAAAGCGTTCACCTATTGGAACAGCTTACTGCGAATAAAATAACCTGGATGCGCCCACCTTGGGGGACGTTCAACCTCATGACTTGGCGGTGGCTGAAAAAGCATAAGATGAGAGCGGTCTTATGGAATGTTGAGGGGCATGATTGGGAGTCTCGACGCTCGCCAGAACAAATCACAGCTCGGATACTAAGCAAGGTTAACGAGGGGGCAATCATAGTTTTGCATGACAGTGGCGGGGAAAGCGGTGCTCCCGAAAATACGCTAATCGCTTTGGAACAGTTGGCTGATCGGATCGTTCAAGGGTTGAAATTACCCTTTGTTCCCTTAGAATTTCCTAACTGGTCATGTGGGCAAAGGTTGTTGTTTAGAGGGTGGGAAACGTGGGAGCATTACTATGCGAAAAGGCATCGTGTAGAGCGAATTGATGCGACCAATATCTTCCGTTTAGAAAAAACAGTGTATGAAGGACCTAATCTTTTTGCTGAAGATGGGAAGTTATTAGCGGAAAAAGGAGACTCTGTGGCAGAAATCCATCTGGATAATATTCGGCTTCAAGCCAAAGGGCTAGATACCCAGAAAACTGCGATTAGGGCCTTACACCAAGCTCGCACATCCCTGCCGGATTTGGCTCGGTATGTGGCGAATGCCCCGTCTTATGCTAACATAAATGTTTTTTTGGCCGAGACATTACTTTATCGTGGAGTTAAAGGTTTTGGATTTACAGTTCAAGAGTTACCCGACACCTTGAACAGTCGTGGAATTGCTTGGTTGCAAAAGATGATTATGCGCGTATATCATCCCATAGGAAAGAATCGCCAAAATGAGCGACTGGGGAATAAGACAAGGTTAGTCTGGATTAGTCGAGAAGGGTTGCTCGCTCATGCAACGTCTATGGTAAGTTCTGCTAGACCTCTGGGGTGCCAGATTGTGAAAGCAACTGGATCAGAAAGAGAGACTTGAAGTGGAAAATTTTACAAATTGTTATTTGATTTGGCAAACTAATAACAAAGGTTGTTCCTTTTCCTGGAGAACTGGAAACTTTAATACAGAAGAAAATGCTCTTGCCTAACGGGCAAGAGCACCGATTTGATTGATTGGCCAATAGCGAAATAGAGTCCGGCCAGTTATATTTTGAATAGGTAGAAATCCCCATACTCTTGAGTCATCACTATTATTACGATTATCCTCCATAACAAAAACTGAAGATTCATTAACCGCCAGTATTAATTCAAGGCTCATTTGGTCAATGGATCTGATAGAAAAGAAAACTCGGCTAGTGCCCAGCCTTTAGGCTGGGCACTAGCCGAGTTTTCTTAAAAGATAGTACGTTAATGCATCAATTGTTTATACAGGATAGGAGCATAAGACTACAACCTTTTAGGTAGGATTAATAAAAATGCGTAAGGTCATGAAAGAAGTCATTTGATGGAATCGTCATTTATAGCAAGTTGGTACGATTTGGGTATACTTATCGCCATAGTAGTTCCTTGAGGGGAAGTTTCGGAAACCCAAATTTTGCCCATGTGCATGTGAATGATTTGATAACTGATTGACAGGCCTAAACCAGTCCCATCGTCTCTTGTCGTGTAAAACGGATCAAAAACACGTGGAAGATCATCGGCCTCGATTCCGGAACCAGAATCGATAAAATTTACTTCAATGGCCTCTTCAGTTTCGATTGATTTGATGATAAGTTTACCCCCACCAGGCATTGCTTGAATGGAGTTTAAAATTAAATTAACAAAAACTTGTTTCATTCGATCCATGTCGATGTTTACCAGAGGAAGATTAGAGTCAAACATCTTCTCAAGCGTTATCTTATTTTGCCGTAACATTGGATAGGTAAAGGTAAGCACGGATTCCAATAAACTATTCAACTCGGTGGGACTAACGAGAGGTTTGTTAGGACGGCCAAAATCCAACAACTCTTTAATAACACAATTGCCACGATCTATTTGCTCACAAATAACCTTAGTGTATTCCTTCAACCCTTGTTGGGTTTTAAACTCTCCCTCCATAACCTGGACAGTCGCTTTAACAATCCCCAAAGGATTTCTTAATTCGTGCGCAACTCCAGTAACGAGGCGACCAAGCGCTATGAGTCTTTCGGAGCGCATCAATTCTTCTTCCAGTCGTTTTTTTTCCTTTAGGTTATCGGCCATATTGTTAATGGCTTGGACAACTTCTCCGATTTCCCCCGGCATGGGAGGAAGCCTTATGTCACTATCTTCTTGCATACTCAAGATTCCTTTTGTGATCATTTGTACTTCGGAGGCCAAGTTATGAATGACATAAAGAGCCGCCCCTAGGCCAAAGATCAGTCCCAAAAGGGTTAGGTATCGAGTGATTAGACTGAATTGCCTACTCTGAGCAAAGACTGGATGAACCTGTTCGTCTGCCCAGGCTATGGCAATTAGTTTTCCCTGCTGCATCACTGGCATTAAATATTCAAATGTTTGGTTTCCGAGTGAACCGGTGATACGAGAAAGTGGCTTTTTTGTAGCATCAACAGCTACTAGACCTGAGGAGGCTTCGTCCAATATTCGAGACTCTCTTGCTTTTATTTCTTCGGGTGTTTGAGGCCGATATTGGTGGAGAAACCCATAAACGTAAAGGTCGTTTGTTTCAGGAATGAATAGACCCAGTCGTACTCCTGGGTTTCCATCTGCCAATGGTTTAGCAATTTTATCAAAGGCATTGGCGATTATGCCCATATCCTTAAAAGGAAGGGGGGAGTTAGATTCTACATTTGAAAGGTTCAAAACTTCCGTTAAGCTCTGAACAGTGGCGTTAACCATAGTACCCAATCGCTCTTCCTTCGTTTTTAACAGCATTTCATCTTTGACACCAGAAAAAGATATGTCATACATCATCACCAGGATGGGGATTAACACGATAGCTGAAATAGTAAACATTATTTGAGTAGCGAAGGATTTATTTTTAAAAATTCTTAACAAGTCAAAGCCTCCCGTAGTACGAAATCAGACAATTCACTTGCAACTGTTTGAAAATAAGCAGTTTGAAAATACCTGCTGTTCTAAAGTACACAAATCAGGAATTACAAGTTCTTCAGGTAGGTTTGAACTCTAAGTATTTGCTCATTCGCAGATTAAGATGTCTGAAAACACACAAAACTTATCTGAAAAACGAGCATAACTGTTGGCATGATATTTGCATTAATAATTACCTGAGTAGCAATCAGAAAAACGAAAGGTAAGTATTCATTCATTCATTTATTTCATACATGTCGAACCAATAAGGTTCATGGGTCTCCTAAATATAATAGTTACACATAGGAGGTAATTTTCATGACTACTGATCAATTCATCGATTGGGTTCAAAAAGTGTTTGATTCTTGCAATGTTCATAATGAGATTGAAGTGAGTAAGCTGATTGTAGAAGTGATGAGGAAATTCCACTCTATAAACAAGGATAATTTAGAGCAAGTAATAGTCAGACCAATTCTAAGGTAGTAAGTAAACTGTCTTATGCACTTTTGGTACCATATTGGTAGTGGGGTAATATTATTTTGATTGGACGTTCTTTGCACAATTAAAGTGGATTAAGGACTATTTTAAATGAAAGGTGGAATTCGATTGTCTAGCTTAGTACTCAATATTTATCCAACTTTTGTTGATAGAATGGAAAAAGAATCCGGAGATAGATCTTGTCCGATTTGGCTCTTAGTTAATTCCAAATATCCCAATGATATTTACGATATCTGGGCTCCAATAATGTATGAGATTCAGGACCAGGTATTTCGTAAACTACATGCAAGAATTGATAGTAGAAATATTTACATTAGGAATGCCGTTAGCGATATCGGAAGAGTTCCTAAAACACCAAATAGTTGGACGGCAAGAGTAGCTAAAGAAACTTTGATGTTAAGGGAAAGTGTTCTCGAATATCAACCCAAACTTCTATTTACTTTCGGTACCATTACAAATGAGTTTGTAAGGCGAGTTTTTGATAGACGACCAGAAAATGGGCCTAAGTATTGGAGCACTACTAACTTAGGTAATGAATTTGAAAGATCAATTGCGAACTTTGATATAACCCGAACAAATTGGATTCCCTTGAATCGTCGAGTAACGAAGAGTGGTAAGAACTTAAAAGATTGGGAAGATAGCGAAAATTATTATCGTGATATTGCAACAAGGATTGCCGAGAGGATCATTGAAAACAAGGATACTCTGAAAATATGGATTTGATAAGCTTATCTGGGAGAGGTGCAATGGTCTGAAGAGTAATTTCTTGGCCATAAGGTATAACTATTTCAATCATATATCCTTAGTACTCAATCCATAAAAACTATGACAAAGTTCACTCAAAATTTAGGGATTTAGATAATTTTCCTAACCGTCTTAATTTTAAAGAAAGGGTGATAAATATGGGTACATTGAAATTTACTTGGGAGTTCTTGGTTTTCTTCGGTAATTGGCTATGGCATTGTGATGAACAAGCATTATAATGTTTTTTCATCAATGAAGCTATAATCAAATCCGGGCGCCGTAGCAAAATCCAAGCTACGGCCTCGGTTTTTCTATACTATTCAGAGAAAACTTACGTTTTTTTGTTATAACTTTATTTGGTATTTTTGAGCCCTATAAAGAAGTGCAGATCGAGTAAGGCCTAGTAGTTGGGCCGCTTTAGTTTGATTCCCAGTACTTTTCTCAAGAGCCTTAAGAATTAGCTCCCTTTCGACCTCATCAAAGGAAATCCCCTTGTCCGGGAAATTAAGAATCAAACCTTGATCAGTTACGTTTCCAGTGTTTCCTATGTTTTTGATTTTTTGAATCTCCTTTGGTAAATGGTGTACTTTGATGTCATTTCCTTGAGAGAGAATAACAGATCTTTCAATCACATTCTGTAACTCTCGGATGTTCCCAGGCCACTCGTAGTTCATTAGTAAC
>LOEW01000016.1 GCA_001516045.1 Desulfosporosinus sp. BRH_c37 | reverse complement strand
TCCTCCTCATCATGCTTTTCGAACACCTCATAATGAAGATTGGTTCTGGAGGCGTTGGAACTAAAGACTTCCAAATCCAGAGATAACTTTTCCTTGAAATAAGCCCGAATATCTTCTATCACCTTCTGCTTGGCTGTCGCTGTAAAACAAGAAACAGGGATCCCTTCCGGAAGACTTTTCTTATCCTGAAAACTCTTGATAAAGTCCCCAATATACAAATAGTCCACCCGGAAATCTTGACCCCAGGATGAAAAACAGTGAGCTTCATCGATCACGAAACGGACCACATTTCTCCCTAAAAGCAAACGTTCAATGGTCCGGGAACGCAAAGATTCCGGCGATATATAAAGAATAGAGGCTGAACCATTTTCTACTCTTTCTAAGGCTTTGGCTCTTTCTATCGGGTCCAGCAAACCATTAATCGTCACAGCATCTGTGATATTCAATTTTTCCAGGTTATCCACCTGGTCTTTCATCAGGGACTGCAAAGGGGAGATGACCACGGTCAGCCCCTTGGTGTTGATCCCGCTCATTAAGGCCGGCACTTGAAAGGTGATGGACTTCCCGCCACCGGTAGGAAAGATAGCCAACAGAGATTTATTGTCAACGGCGGCTTGGACGGCCTTCTCCTGTAAAGGTTCCCCGGCATAGGTTCGGTAATCATCAAAGCCGAAGAAACGTTTCAGCCCTTGATGAACGTCAAGCGCCTGATCGCAATACGCACAGCCTGTCAGGCACGGGCTGCTTCTTAATAAAAACATGATCCGTTCTACTGCCGGATAGTTCTTCAAAACCCAGGGAGGGGTAATGGAGTACCGGTTATCGGCATTGATCAACGCCAGGCAGTAGGACAGTTCGATGGGATAGTCTACGATTATCTTGGCCAGATCACTGTCTGCACAGATTTGGGAATGGAACTTTTCACGAATTACTTTTTCGAGATTGATATTATCTGCTTGATAGCCAAGGAAATGAAAGAAGGAGACAAACTCCTTTTGGTCTCTCAAGAGCTGATAGTAGATTTGTTGTAAACCGGCATCCGCCTGCTGAAAAGCTGCAATCTCATCAAAGAAAAGGTCTTTTGCTTTGATGGAATCATTCAGGGGATTGTTGGTGTCTTCTGTTTGCAGCTTATCGTCCTTGAGCAGCTTATGATAAGGTTTGGCTGGGAAAAGAAGCGGAGAAAGAAACAAGGTATCAATGATATTTGTATCCTCAAGGCCAGCATAAATGAGGGCATTGCGAATGTATTTCAAATCATGATTGAAGATATTGTGACCGCAAACATATTCCGACCCATAGAGAAACTCGGCGAAGTCAACCATCGAATTGGAGTGAAATGAACTGCCAACGCCCTTGATACCGCCGATATCAAGTATCTTTCCACTTTTCGGTTCAATTTCGGTATCGATAAAGACGATGGGTTTCAGGTGCGTTTCCTCCTACCTCTTAATTTGAAAAATTCCTTTGATTTACTCGTGTTTTCTTGCGTTTTGGATTTATTTAAAATTTTGAAACGGAGGGAGGGCGTAGCCCGACCGGAGTTTCAAAATTTCACGCAAAAAGTTCGGGATGCTGACGCTTATCATAAAACTCACCCTACCATGCCTCGCTGCGTAAGCCCTCTGGCTTCGCTTACATTCCTTCGTGCTGTTTTTATGATAAAGACAGGGGCAGCTGTATAGCTTTAATACTGCCTCATTTAAGGGCTGATGGAGGAATTCTCCTTGCTCCCTGCCTTATCATCAGATCCTAATTGGGTCCCAGGCTTTATGCAGCCCTCATTTTTTCTTTCCTGACTTCACCCAGTACCCGTTCTGGTTTGTAAGCTTCCCGCTTCTTCAGCAGGCTGTATATTACCGTGATGATTTTCTTTGAAACCACCACGAGGGCTTGTTTTTTCTTCAGCGGATTGGCTTTTCTTGTGGTTAAATGGTCGTAAAGTGCTTTCATTTCAGCGTTTTTGCCCACCATTGTGAACGCCATTTGGTACAGTACGCTTCGGAGGTGCCTGCGTCCGCGTTTGGATATGCAAGTCCCGCTTTTGCTTTTGCCGGAGCTGTCTTCCACCAGATTGTAGCCTGCGTAATTGGCAATCTGTCTCGCGTTTTGGAACCGAAGCGGGTCGCCGACTTCTCCCAGAAAGGACGCCGCCGTGACAACACCGATCCCTTGGATCCCCAGCATCAACTCGGCATATCCGGTTTTATTCAGCGCCTGTTCCATGGCTTGCTCCACTTCGGCTAGCTGTTTCTCGATCAGTTCCAGTTCATCCAATAGCCAGTACAGCCGCATTTTGGCCGCTTCTAAGCCATACCCCACGCCAACCGACTCTTCGGCTGCGGCAATCAGCTGACGTACTTTCTGGATGCCTACTGTCTTTTTTACGGCTCGTTTGATCTCCGCCAGTACGCCTTCCTCTCCCAGGGCCAGGATCAAGGCCGGAAATGGGCAGTTCCGTAAAACCTGACGGGATGCTTTCCCTTTCAGTGGGTTCTTGAATACCGTCCATATCTCCGGAAAATATTCATCCAATATCGCCGTCATGGTGTTCTTGACGGCGTTGCCGCGCTTCATCACGCTCACCCGGGCATTGGTTAGGCCGCGCAGTTCTCCATAGTCTTTTTCCGGCATGTAGGGGGCAAAGTATCGCCCATCCTTTACCAATCGGGCGATGGTGATGGCGTCCTTTTTATCGCTTTTTGTGGGGCTATTATCGTCCAATTCTTTGGATTTCTTCGTATGATAGGGGTTGACCCCCACCACCTTGTAGCCCGCCTTCATGAGGTAATTCGCTAGCGCTTTCCAGTAGTGGCCGGTCGGCTCCATTCCGATGATGACCTTCTCAAACGGATACCGTCCTGGTTTTGTGTTGCATATCTCCTGAATTCTTGCTACAATGCTCTCGAAACCTTGCCGGTTGTTTGGAAACGACACCGTTTTTCCTACCTCCATACCACGGTAATCTACAAATCGAGCCCATTGAACCGATTTAGCCACATCCACACCGACGATCAGTGTTTCTGCCGTGATTTCCTCTAATTGCTGATTTGTCCGGTTTCTCATCTGCTGAATTTCCCCTGTCTTTACGATTTTTGTGCGTTTGCGATGGCACACATCAATCTTAGCAGGGGATTTTCTTTTACTCAAAGCCCGTCTTCATTCATTACAGGAATGCTTTAAAGACTTGTTTTGAAATGATGAAGAGCTTTACTTTATAGATGTTGGTTTAGTATTAGTCCTTCCTAGATTCCATTTGGGTACAAATACATAAGCTTCACCAAAAATACCCGGTACGAGGTACTCGGCATGCCGGTCAGTGTTTTCTTTACAAAAAATGCTGGCATTTCAAGTATAATGAGAAGATCAACGCCAATATATTAATCTGTAAACTCTCTCATAATATCAAATGTCAATTTAGCCAATATTCGATTTCCCCAGTTTTCTTTTTCCAAATAATTCATATATACAAAATTTTTTACCTCTCCTGTACTTCGGAAGAGCACCGGATACTCGACTAACAAGCTTTGGATATAATCATCATTGTATATGTACGTCCTGCTGATAATATCTTTTACATAGTCCTTATGCTTTTCGTATAGCTCACGCAAGTGCAGTTCTTTGCTTGTATTATTCAACTTGCGTTTTAAATCTTCACTCGCTGCGGTAACAGGCTTAACAGCCAAACTGAATTTGTCAGATGCACCCAGCCAACAGCGAAAATCGCCCTCATATGAGGTTTGAAAACTGACTTCGTTTCCGTATTCATCTTTATAGGGGTACATGAATATTTCTTTCCCTGTGATTTTATCATAGGTATTAAAGCTTGACTTCGCGGTGTTACAGACTGCACAACAGGGTATCAGATTATACATGGAAACCGCCAGATATGGATATAAGGATTTCGGAAAATAGTGGTCATACTGTGGCCGAACACCGGATTTTTTTAGTGTAAAAATGTAGCTTCTATTGCAATATGGACATACTCTCACACCTATCAAATCCGCCCACTCTTTGCCACGTTTCCTTTGTGTGAAATTATAATATAGCCTGTGAAACCCTTCTCCCTCGCGCTCATCAACCTCTCCTATTACGCTTACAGCGGATTTTAATTCGTCAAAATCGCCAATGAGGATCTTTTTGATTTTTTTATCATCCAGAGTCGGCCCGGTACTTAGATAATCAACAACTTTTTGATATTTTACATGAACTTTCATGTTTTCCAGAGTTGTCTTATAACTTATGAAATGATCCTTTAAATATTTGGCTGTTAGAGTTTCATTTATAAAGGGTATTTTAATCATACTCTATCCCTCCAGCAAAGCGATTTGCCGTTCAATTTCCTGCTTTTGCCTTCTAAGAAAATTAATCATTTGCTGCTTTTCATCCCGCGTCGCTGGCACAGCCTGTATCTGGGTATCCCCAAGCAGTTGACTGATTTTTTTACGCAATATTGGTTCTCCAATAATATCAAGCTTTCTCTTTGCTTCTTCGTGTGATATGCGTTGCCCTTGGATATCCTTAATGAGCCGATCAATATAATCTTTTGCAAATTCGCCCATGCCTAAGCCGTCTTCGATAAAGAAAGCGTCTTTATACAAGGTATGGATATTTGCGCCAAATGTCTGTATGTTTCTATCTGCCTGTACAATTCTATTGTTGGTCTTCTTCAAAAAAATCGAATTCTCACAAGGTATGTCCGACAAGACGATTGGAGAATGGCTGGAAAAGATGATTTGGAAATTTTTGTCAGGGAAATGTTTCTTCAACTCGTTTAAAAGTTTGCGTAATAATTGCCGCTGCCACTCCGGGTGCTGGTATACATCGATTTCGTCTATGAGCATAAGAACATTATAATGAAGCTCAAATCCGCTTTCAGGAATTATACGGCTGATTTCGGAGGCAAAATATATTCTCGATAAGAAGTTCAATATAGCTCGTTCGCCGGAAGACATTTCGAGATTTTGAATCCTCATGTATTTCAGCACAAAGCTCCGACCACGTCCCAACCCTTGCGCAATCTGTTCCCAGAGTTGGGGCAATGTTACTCTGCAATACTCTTCTCTTGCACCATCTCCAACAGGAATCATATTGTTGTATATTTCTCCGCTATAAATCAGTTCTCTAAACGAATCAATTTCTTTCACCGCCAGCATATAGTAATTTTTCTGTACTTCACCATCTATCGTTTCAATACGACTCCTGCACTGTTTATATACATCCTCCACTTCCAACATTGTTCCGGAGAGCTTAAAATCATATGCGAATATTAATTCTCCAAGAAGATTGCAAATAAGCACAGCTCCAAAATCATTACTGAATTGGATTTTTTGATGTTCCTGGCTCACGCGGTTATGATAATCTTCTATAAATTCTTTTGTTGCATATTTTGTGGCATAATTTACCCTTTGCGCTACCCGTTTTATCACACCTTTGATTGGAGCCAGGGAAAAATCGATCGTGTTGATGATTTTTGCAAAAAATTCTCCGCCTGAGTAAATGATATTATTGTAATATTGAAGATCTAAAATACTTTGGAAATCCTGTGATGTTCTTTTATATGCAAAGATTGTTTGTAGCGCATTATATTTGCTGTCTTCTATCATCCCTTCCGGGACGTTAAACTGTTTCTTGTAAAAGTCAATGGTGATGGAGCTTAACGCATTATTTGTTAGCGTAAGGTAGTCGATTGTGCCAAAAGAACGCATATTCAAATTCTCGGTATATTCTCCATTGGAAAAATACAGATGAGAAAAATTACTAATATAGTTTTCACTTCTGAAATCGTCACCGGAATATGGCACGATTTCGTCGCCGTTGTCATTGTATATGGTAACGTCAGTTCGATTAATTATTTTGAAGGTAGCATCATTTTCGTCAAAATAAACCGCAATGAATTTATAAAATTCATTCTCTTTGGCCGCCCACTGCTCATAGTCGCCCTCGCCGGGGGTTATTGGTGTATCCGACAGACTGGTCAAATACTTCAAAAGCGTTGTTTTGCCGGTTCCATTTTCCCCAATCACCGCAGTGACATTTGCTATATTACCGTCATTAAATACGTTAAATTTCTCGGTAGCTTCTATACTTAATTTCCGATTTACTTCATCAAAGATTACAAAAAACTGAGGAGAAAAATTAAAACCCATCTGATGAAAACAATCGTTTTTTTCACGATTGATCCAAATATAAACCAATTCCTTTTTCATACAGCTTCCTCTCCGTCAGTGTACTTTGACCGCCTACGAAGACACATGAGATAATTATCATACACTTCTTGATGTCTCATTATTAGCCTTACCAGCAGTTAGTTTCTTCTCTTGTTATAAACATAATGGGAAGTTCAAATATTCGCAGCTACTGATGCTTTATGCCCATGTTTGGTAGATATCGTTTCGACGCTGGAAGGCTTCCTGCCCGCTCTCTATGATGTCAGCAATGTGGTTGTGGGATTCGGCGTTGTCGATGTTGCCCAAGGCGGGATAATTGCTTATTCGGCGAATGCCACAGGTTTTTCGATTGCGCCAGCTTGCCTGCCAATTGAAAATAACACCAACCAACCGATTAAGATAAGGCATGGGCGATCAAAGACAGTTCATCTGTTGACGTATACTCTGATCCTCTATTTGTCTTGCGCCCGGTTTCGCTGAACAAGTATAAATTTTGCTTTGCTCTTGAGCAGAGGACATAGAGCAGTTTTGATGTTTCTATTTTTCGAAGATGTCTTTTTTCTGGCTTCATAATATAATCCCAGTGTGGCAAATAACCGTTGAGCAAGCATACAGCAATAACCGTAGTATATTCTTCACCTTTGACGCCATGGATCGAAGAGATAACAACGCCTCTTTTGTCCCGGAAATACTTGCTGATCGAATTGTAATCCGTGGAGAGTGAATATTGCATCACACGCGAATCGATTTTAGCAAAAAAACACTCGATTAAGCCAGAGAGGGCTTTCTCTTTGTTTACGTCGATTCTCAGCAGACCAAAAACCCGTTCGATTACAGCCTTCAAGCAGACAATGCCGTCATTGTCCATGGCTCGGCAGTAATTAACAGCGGAAAGAATGTCATAGTTCTGAATACGGTCGGACACCACGATTTTCAAGTCATCCCGAACGATTGAAATAAACTCGGTTGCAATTCGTTTTCTTACAGAAACATTTTCGCCTGAAGGCATAAATAACAGCTTTGCCAGCAGAAACAAAGGGTTCAAGGGGTCATACTTTATCGGGGAAATATCTGGTGCGTCAAGCAAGACGTCTGGAAGCCGTGAATGGAGGTCTCTCGACAGATTGAACAACATTGGCCATTGCGGGGCAAGAACACAAATCTCCTCCGATTTCGTTCCGGATGCCAACTCGGAGCTTATAATCGCTGCAATTTCGGCTGTTAAGTATTCCTTAGAAACCGATTTACAGTAGTTTATCGTCCCGGTAACATCTTTTATCTCCGCTACCGAGCACACACCCGTTTTCGAAACCTCAAAATTACTGTACAGATTTACCACTCGCTCGGTAGAACGATAACACCCTGTGAGCGACATTTCCTTGAATATCGTTTCATAAAGAGCGTCCAGTTCTGTCTTGCACTTGGCGACGCCGCCAAGAGAGCCATATATAGCCTGATTCACGTCGCCCACAAACATGAGGCTAATTGATTTGTTTACTTTATAGATTTTTGCAAGGATAGAGTATTGAAGCTCGTTTGTGTCTTGAAATTCATCGATCAAAATGCTGTTTATCAAAGAGGCTATATTTGCACAAATAAAAGGGCAGCGACTTGAAAGGTCCTCCGAAAAACGAAGAATCATTTCAAAATCAATTTCTTTGTTCGCAGCAAGCAAAGCCTCATATTCTTTAACAACAGTCGAATATTGGAAAGGATCGTCATAGTAATTTAGACTTATTCCCAATTCTTTAGCAAAGCTTCTTCCATATTCCTTCTTAGTATATTCATCTATAATTGTATAACCTTTGCTCAGTCTGCCGGAATACATGGCGTAAGGGCGAATGATAAACTGCATACAGAACTGATGAATTGTGCCTGTCCAAATGTTTGTCAAAGCTATGCCCATATCATCAAGCCGGCTGGTGATCTCATCAGCGGCTCGGTTTGTATACGTTATCGCTATATTCCACCTTTTTGATGATGGCTCTTGAGCCGCCTGATACGCCAACCTTCGGGTGAGTGTTCGAGTTTTGCCGCTGCCGGGGCAAGCAGTAAGCAGGACATTTTCGGGGGCTTTACACGCAGCTTCCTGTTCGAAGGAAAGGCCTCTCAATATATCGAGAAAATCAGGCACTTAACCCACCTACCTTAGCGATAAACGCGGTGACCATGTCGTCAGGAAACTCACTGCAGAAATCTGAAATCAAATCGGCTATCTGTTCAGATGTTTCAACTTCGGCAAATTCTTTTTTCATGTCATCATACTTACTGCTCAAATCGTATTCGCCAAAAGAATATTTTACCATTTTCCACAACAGTTTTTGTGATACAACATCCTTTGCGGCAAAAGCAATCGCATCAAGTATATATGTTGGAATAACCGCGTTTGCTCTAATTTCAGAAGCGAGTAAGGTGGCATACCATCCCTTCTGGATGTTTTGCGCGACGGTAAGGACAGCGTCATATCTTGCAGCAACTGCTCCCGATTTGATTGCCGCGATATGCTTTTCTCTCGCAGCCTTTTGCTTGTATGTATGGCTTATGACAGAACATATGAACTCCTTATTATTTTCTATGCTGGCAAAATCGACCTCAAGCGTATGCGGAGCATAGAAGGACTCGACATAAGGGTTTGAATCAAAAAGGCTTGTCAACCGGGCTTTCCTTGCGACTCCAATGTCCATCGCCTCTTGGCTGCCCTTAGTTGCACCGTCAACAATTGCATCCAAATCAGTCACTATGGCGCATCGCCTTTGCAAGCGGGTTTCATCAAAAATGCAAGCGACATTTTCAAACGCGACGCTTCCAACGTTAATGAGCCCGATTCCCATTTCATCGAGTGAAACCCCAAGCACCTTCTTGACCAAAGCTGGAATCAGAATTTCCTCGCCATCCCCCTCAACGAGAATAACACCTTTTGAAAATAATAGAACGCTCCGTTTTGCGTCCAGATATCTGGATAGAATCTGCGTAAACGCCATACCTCTGTGCTTCAGGACGTCGGCTCCAAAGTTGTCCAATCCGTTTGTGGGTTTCATTACAAGCGATAGCTGCTCATTAACCTTCTTCATGATGTTCACTTTCTCAATATCCGCAACCTCTGAAAGTTGCGTTGAGTGCGTGGACATCACGACTTGCGTATAAGTTTGCACGACTTGAAGATTATCAAACAATGTTTTCTGAATGTGTGTATGGATATGGGCCTCCGGCTCTTCGATGATCATGATATTGAGAAGCTCCCGGTTGCGATTGGCTTCAAACTCAACCAGCTTCAAGGCAATATACAAAATATTAAGATGACCCAATCCGAGCAAGTCGATATCGTTCTGATCGGAAGGAGCCATCGTTAGGTATCTGGCAAGCGTCGCAAAATCCTCTTTCAGGCGGGATTCCAACCTGATGTCAGGAGAATAAACCGTTCCGATCATTTCAAGCAGTTTTCGGTTCACTTGATTCCCGATATAAGAAATCTGAGGGACATTGGAGATTTTTGTGTTGAGTTCAGTGATTCTTTTTTTAATGTCATCGATATCTGTTACAGCAATTTCGCCTTCGATGGTGTCAATGATTTGCCGGATTGGATTTTTGGGTTTTCGAAGTTCATTCTCAACATCACGCAAGGCATCAATGAAAACCGTCGAAACATGTTGCCAGACATTCATAATATCAATTTTTGTGCCTAGGACGGAGCTGTCATCGTTTTCGGGGTTGGCATATTCGCCAGCTGAAATATCGCCTACGATAGACTTATACAAATTTTCATTAGTAAAGTCAGCTTGCGAGCGTGACGTATAATAAAATTCGTAATCACTGAGTTTAATTTGAGAACGAACTGTTTCAAATCTGCCACTTTGAGAAGCTTCTTCCAATTCCAGCCTTTTGGATTTACAAGGGCGGATAAACAAAGAGACCGTTCCGTAACCTTTGTCCTCGCAACGGATATACGATTTTAAAAAATCGGCATTTTCTTTGTCGGGAGTCAATTCAGCACAAAATTCGTTATGCTTGTCTTCATCAGATATCTCATCAAAAAAAGCAGAGATTATTATCCAATGCCCTTTCCAATCGCCGAGTGCATAAGAAAAATCCGTTTCCTTGAGTCGTTTTGTGTTGTAGTAATAGCTGTCATCCAAGAGTATCCGCATAGCGGTTAGGGCGTTCGACTTGCCAGAATCATTTTCGCCAATTATCGTATTGGCACCCTTTGCAAACTCAAAGCGAGCAGATTTCAGGTTTTTGAAATTGATGATTTGAATGTATTTCAAGTACATATCTTTTCTCCCTACTTTTGCAAATTACCTACTCCAGCTTTTATGCCCACGACGGTTTTGCGAAAATATCGCCTGTCCCCTCAAGAGTACCTCAGCCCACTTCCACATGGGCATTGCTCACTATCTCTAATTATTGTTTTATACAATCCAGTCACCGCCCTAATTATCATTAGGATTTCTGATCATATTCAATAGGGTATTAACATCAACAAGTGAGATTAGATGGTCCTGCCGATTCGCAAACTCTTGTGCATCGCGAGTAAAAAGCGATGAAGTCACCAAAATTGCTTTATTCGCTTTTCTATCCGATTGAACTCCAAGCAAACTCCTTACCAATTGAACATCCACTTTATGGCCTGCGCTATAACGTTTGCATTCAATTAGTATCATATATGGAATTCCATGAATTTCTCTCGTCGCTATAATATCGCATCCACCATCTCTTGTAGCTGGTGTAATTTCAACATTGTACCCTTGCTGTGAGAACACTTCAGCTACCAGTTCCTCAAATTCTCTTGGTGTTATCTCGTAAATGGCATCTTTGTCTTCCAGGATCCTATTAATATTTAAACAAGCACCACCTACTTCATTCCTTATTTCATCTTCTTCGTAAGGATCGAAGTCATAATCATAGTAATTGACCACAACTTCTGGTGTCTCTATCAGCTCGCAGCCATCACTTTCTTCATCGGTGTAATTCAAAGCACCTTCCGGATATTCAAATGCTTTAATTGTGAATCTCATGTTGTTACCGCAAAATTTACATGTGCATTCACCAATATAATCATGCTCAATCTCTGCTCCCATATTACGCTCATATGCGTACGTTTCTTCATCTAATGAATCCACATCGATTTCACAATCTGTATCGCACTCATCGCAGCGTACAATTATTTTACCAGTAAGTTCTAATTCCATTGTCGCGCTCCCTTTGCTATGATTTGTTTATAGAAAAATAATCATTCATTGTTTTACTTATTTGTCAATTGCCCATTATTGCTATTAATCTGAAACCTGTCAACTGTACATTATTAGCCTAATGCGAGGTACTCAACTTCGCAGGGTAATGACTACTACTCCAAATAGACAATATATCCCAGTTGTATGGATTTTGTGAAGTTCAGTTATCAAGGAGAACACTGTACGAAATAAGAAATAATCGAAACTCATTCGATTTTATAATTCATGTCTATATATTGGGCATTCACATAAAGACGCTGGAGTTTTGTTTTGTTGACATCGTAAATACTTCTGTTAAGTGAAATTGGTCGCCCCCAGACTCAATAGTCGCCATGGAGGGTGACTCCTTAAAACTATAGATTAATTAAACAAATTTTTCATTTGTTAAGCTTTTTTTATTAAATTCAACTTCTATAAAAGGTACTTCTCTATCACCTTTCATTCTATGTTGTACTATATGTTCATTTAGATTTTCATCTACTAAAAACACCACCCTATATTCTTGTTCCTTTGAGTATTTATGGTGTTTGAAGAAAAAAGAATAATTTATTATCTTTATATAGATTATTGACTTAATTGTTTCTACAACCTCCAAATAATCTGCCGTTCCTTTATTTAATAAAACATTTAGAAGTTCCCAATAAAAATCATTGATATCTTTTAATAACAAAGTAATCTGCTTACCAAGGTCATACTCTACTTTTGCAGAAAAAGTATGAAATGTATATTTACTCCTTTCGAACATGCCTTTAATATTATTTTCGAATTCAAAGACAGCCCCGTTTTGTCCACAATAGTTTTCTATCAAATATTTGTTATTACTATTTTCTGATAATGATAGTATAAAAAGATTTCCTCCTGATATCGGAGCCCCTTTAACATATATTTCTTTTAAAGCTTCTAGCGTTCTTATAATAGCTTCATAAATATAAAATTGCCCTTCAACTTTCCTGTCATAGAGCTCTTTATTTTGCTTTAAATACTGAATTACACCGTCTAATACAAGAGAGATATATTTTATTTCTGTAATATCATCTAAATAATTACTATGAGTAATCCATAAACTACTACTCTGTAAAATTCCTTTTGCTCCAGAGTTATTTGTATAATGATATAGTTTTTTTCTTTTGCTCGTTTTTAATTTTATTATTACTGGATTATCTTTTGATACATCATAGTATTCCAAATGCCTTATATCTTTCAGTTCTTGACTCATATTTTTCTCCTATAATAACATGATAATGTTCTTTCTACCGCACCAGGACGGCGCGGCCTTGCGACCAATTTCATTTAACGCCCCGAGTGTCCCGACGTGTCCTAACCGCATTCATCATCCTCCAAGTCTCGGGAACACTTGGTTAAGTGAAATTGGTCTCCCCAGACTCAGAAGTCGAAGTGGAGGGCGACTCCTCTAAATTCTGCTAAGCATTTTCTTAAATTAAGCCAGTGAAAGAATGCAAAGTAAAGGTTATTAATATCTGCTTGATATCTAATCCTGCAATAATACTCTTACTTTGTATACATCTGCTCAGGGAGTGCATTCCAAAAAACAACTAGTGCATTATAGTAGTCACTAAAATCTTGATCCTTTATTTGTAACGTAGCCTCTAGTAAGGTGGAATGATACAGAGAGAGCAAATCATACTTTCCTGCGCCTGTATCTTGTTCAAAATAGTCAGGCCTCATTCTTCTAAGTTTTTGTTCCGAATCTCCTTCTGAATGCTTTATTACATTCACCAGAGCCCGTAGCTCCTTTATCTTTGGCCAACAGGCAAGAGTTTCAAATGGTTGCTCATGCCATTCAAATACTTCCTTTGAGAATGCAAAACCTCTTTTCAAGTCAGCCTCGTCATATTTAATTCCTTCGATTTGGGCTTCGTGATAAACAAATGAGAATAACTGCTGTTCCCAGACTTGGCACAGACAGCTAATCCACATGCTAATATTTCGATAATGCATCAAAGAAAGGATTTCGTATTTTTCAAAGCCAGCTTCTTGAACTGCATCAACATAATCTGCCGGATCTATAACGTCATCTTCACTATAGCACGGTTTATTCATCAAATCTTCCCACAATTTATTCTGATAATTTTCGGCTTCTTTTTCTGCATCAGCGAATATAGGCTGAATCCTCTCAAAGTACAAATCACTTATTTGTGTTAAGTCTCTAGTATATTTTTTTCTCAAGTCTCTATGTAAATATAATTGTGATTTCATCCAATCTCTCCTGCTAACTCTTATACTTTAATACTCACGAGGTTCAACTATACAATCCGGATAAGGTAACCTTCCATTAATATGCCTGATAAACTCCAAATATTTCTTCAAGTCATCAAAGAATTCTTCAAAACTACCCAATTCTCTATCTTTATAAGCATGAATTGCATTCCTTCTTTGTTGAATATGAAGTATCCACGAGTCCCATGTGCTACTTTCGTCCCAGAGTTTACCTCTACAAAAAGTTCTTAGCCTATCAAGCATCAAAGTATCAGGCTCTTGGATATGACCTTTATAAATTACTATATCCGTGGCATTTAGATAATCATTAAAATAAACAGATAGCGCTAATTGTATTGTCCCTTCAACAAGGCTCCCGAGATTAACCCATGCAAGAATTAAGCTTGCGTAATCTTTTTTTTCATATACTTTATTTAACCAGTTATTTAGGTACAAAGTTAAAGATAATTGATAGTCCAGTCTTGATTTGCTTAAAATTCCAGCTGCATTTGGCGGCGACCATCCATCTGATTCACTCCAGAATTCATACATCTCTTTGCTAAGGTTAATTATCCTCTCAACTACTTCGTCAATACTCATATTACTGATATCATTATTTACATACATTAATACATCTTCCTTCCAAAGCCACAGAGACTATCCTTCTTTATCCGCGCAGGACGCGCGGCGTTCTTTGCTACCAATTTCATTTAATATCCCGTGAATTCCCGAAGTCTGGTTACTACATTCATGTACTACCAAACTTTGGTACTTCACTGTTATGTGAAGTATCAGTCTTCTTTGAATTTACTTAAATGCTGTTCATATTCTTCCAACTGCTTATTGTACATTTCATCTTCGGCTTCCTTTGTGAATAAGTTGTCGCTACAAACTGCTATAGTGCTAAATCCAGAAGCCAAAAACTCTTCGACATTTTTATTTATAGGCTCGTTAGGCTTAAATGCTTTATCATCGTGATCATAATCATTGATCACAAATCCTAAATCGGTTCTTCTTATATACTGATCCTTTAAGTAACCAGCAATATACTTGTCCTGAGTGACCTCTAAATAGACCCTATCAATTGTTTGATAAATTCTAACTGAAGAAACATCAGGATTAACACAATCACCAAAATCTTCTTTAATCTTTGGCAATATTTCTATAGCCTCATATTTTTCATACACTTTATCGGTATCATTTTGAGCTAATCTCTGTACTAACTCAATTGTTTTATTTAATGGATATTGAAAAAATTCCCTATTAGGGTTAACCCTAAAATCATTTAGTTCTAAATGTATTTTTTTCTCTAGATTATCATAATCTTCGGAGAAAATTTCATATGCAACCTTAAAAGGAGTAGGAACTCCCGTGCTACTGGATAAATTTCTAGCTCTTTCTCTAGAGTTTAAAGCCGTCTTGCCTACTTTTACTAATCCTTTATAGCTTTCATTAATAAGCACATATATATATCCATTATTCATTCTTTCTCCTCTTCCCCTGATATTTCACATAACGATTGATTACTGACATGTATCGCAGTACTCTCAATTCCATTGGGTGTATTCGACATATGTCGGTAATATTCTCTTAATAGTTCGCCTTATTTAAATATTTATGAAAATCGTTCACCTTCTGATTCAACTTCCAGTTATAGACATTATCAATACTTATACTCTATCGATTCCACTATTACCGAAATACGGATTAATCGTACTAGTTGGTAATCGTAAACCTAAACTTCAGATAATTGTTACACCCTTAAATCTCCATAATTACCCTTTCTCTTGAGTAACTCCCCACCACATTTAGGACACCTATTTGCGCCAATTTGGTTCGCAACTTCAGCTTTCTTTTTATGTATACCTTCGAGATGCTGAGTTCTGACTTTTATATTTCGTGGGTCACTCGTGAGCGGAAAATCTGCATACTATTCCTAATAGTTCGTATAACTGCAACCACTTTCTATAGCCTAAATTCTCCATTATTCTGTAAAACCCTGCCAACAATTGTTCCTTTTTACAATATTCTTGAAATTACACCCTATTAGCACGGACCTTCTGCTTGATAGCCTATTTTGCATCACTTACTCTGCGTAAAGCCTAACCCTCAGCTCAGACAATTTTATGTGAAAAAGGAGCGAAGCCTAAGATTCCCTTAGTTTCGCTCCCTTTATCAATTATCCACTCAACTGAAACTCTCTTCCGGTTCTATCCTCAGCACATCAGCTGAAATACAAAAACTTTCCGTTTCACCCTACAACTCTAATCCACAAATCTAAGCTTTCTTCAGTAGATCCCCGCCTCTTATACTTCTTCAAGAAATTCGACCTGGATCTTACCCTCTAGTAGGTTTTCAAACTTTTGGGCAGCTTCCTGAAAATAAGCTGAACTCCCATTGGAATTGAAGGCCTCCTTGCCGGCTAAGATCCTTGGGCCGGCAGTCCAAATCCTCTTTCCCTATTCAGAATCACGGTTTTCATCTCGAATGGTCATGACTTTGAGCCCAGGAAGCGACTCTCCATCCATGAATTCCGCTTCTCCCTCCTGCTGTGCTTT
>LOEW01000015.1 GCA_001516045.1 Desulfosporosinus sp. BRH_c37 | reverse complement strand
GACCAGTCTTTATATGTTGTACCCTGTAGATGGAATATCATGCCTACTGGCGAGAGTATATCGGAAGTCTTCGTACTTAAGAACCCGCCGACTTTAGTCGTGCGGAGTATCAGTAATCTAACGAAGCAAAGCGAAGCGAAGCTTTAACCTTAAGTATCGAAAAAGCTATTGCACTATTATTTATTGAAGCGGAAGAAGGAGAAGCATCCTCCCTGATTATTAAAAGTAGAGCTCAAGAAATAAAAGTAAAAGGTCAGGAATCGGCAATGTTGGCAAAAACCATTTATGAAGAGATGCAAGTGAAACTTGCTGAAGCTGTTGAGGAAGCTAAGGTAGTCAACCAAATTAGAATTATGGTGGATTCGATTGAGGCTATTGCACATAAAACAAATCTAATATCTCTCAATGCCTCAATTGAGGCAGCACGTGCAGGCGATGAAGGAAGAGGATTTTCGGTTGTAGCTGAAGAAATTAGAAAATTAGCTGACCAATCGAGTCAAAGTGTCAACAATATTCATATAGTTATAGATAGAGTGCAAGAATCTTTTTCAAGGTTGCTCGTTAATACGCAAGGTATCCTTGCTTTCATGGGTAATCAAGTAACTGCAGATTATACGCGATTTATCCAAATGGGATTGCAGTATGAAAAGGATGCCATTTATATCAGTGAGATGTCAAATAAAATTACAATCTCAGCAAGCGGTATAAAAAAGGCTATTGAGGAAGTTTCGCAAACGTCACAAAGTGTAGCTCAAATAACTAACGAAAGTATATCGACCTCTGGAGAATTGCAGGAAAGTGTTTCACAGACAGCAATAGCGGTTGAGGATGTTGCTAGCTCAGCTCAAACTCAAGCAGAAATGGCTCTGTCTTTAAATGAACTTATCTCAAAATTCAAGCTTTAATATAATCTGTGAGTTAGACAAGACGAAATGTGAAAATGGACGCCTGGCTATGAATCGCCAAGCGTCCATTTGTTTTGTATGTGGGAGTAGTGGAAATCATAGGATAGATGGTGAATGAGAGTTATAACGTATTAGTCGTTGAAATGAAGATACTTTTTTCGCAAAAAGGTCTTGACTAAGTTGCTTAAGTAGTTTAACATAAGTTGAATCGGGTAAGAAAGGGTGAGTTAAAGATAATGCGCTACTAATTCTAGTTTCTTAAAAAAATTCTTGTTAATATTGACGAGCAATTTTTTCGGATAGGATTGGTATGAGCATTTTTAATGAAACACCTGGGTTACCTTTGTATAAGGTTCTATGCCTTTTCACTGTCTTGTTGAAGGGGTATGCGACTCACGTTTCTATTATATGATGGCTCTACCTCCTGTCCTAAAATGGATAGGGGGTTTTTATGTTTAATTTATTACGTAATCGGCTAGTGCAAGCGATTTTAGGCTCGGCGGTATTTTTGCAACTCGGAATTTGGGTGCGTAATTTTGCTGTGTTACTCTATGTGATGGAACGAACCAATGGTAATGCGTTTGCGATCTCTATGATTTCTGTTGCAGAATTTGCGCCTATATTTATTTTCTCCTTCATCGGTGGAACCTTTGCCGACCGCTGGCGTCCGAAACGAACTATGATCTGGTGTGATCTCCTTAGTGCTGTATCAGTATTTGCTGTCTTACTTACTTTGGTATTGGGCACCTGGAAAGCTGTGTTTTTCACGACCATTATTTCCGCTATTTTATCTCAGTTCTCTCAGCCATCCGGGATGAAGCTGATTAAGGAAAATTTGCCAGCTGATCAGATCCAAGCGGTAATGTCGATTTATCAGACGATCTTTACCGTCTTTATGATTCTTGGTCCGATCATTGGTACCTTCGTTTTTCATAAGTTTGGGATTTTAGTATCGATTGCAGTGATGGGCCTGGCGTTTCTGCTCTCGGCTAGTGCCTTAACCTTCCTTCCGCCGGACCGTGTGAACCTTGTAGAAACAGCGGGAACAACCCTACGCCAGGAAATGATGGCTGGGATCAGTTATGTACTCGCCAATAAAACTTTGACACTTTTAGGTTTATGCTTTTTGGCTGCTGGCTTAGGAGGAGGCCTTACTCAACCCTTAGGTATTTTTCTAGTCACAGAACGGCTTGGATTGCCGAAAGAAAATTTGCAATGGCTATTGACCCTTACTGGGATAGGGATGTTTTTTGGTGGGGTCATTGTCATGACTTTTGCAAAGGCGATTTCGCCCCAAAGGCTTTTATCTTTCGGGATGTTCATTTCAGCAATTGGTTTAGCAGTATGTGGATTTTCGACAACTACATGGGTAACCTATAGCGTGCATTTAATGATGGGATTAGTTTTTCCTTGCATCATGATCGGTATTAACATGATGATTATGCAAAATTCGGATAGTCAGTTCATAGGCCGAGTCAATGGAATTCTCATGCCCATGTATACTGGTGCCATGGTTATTACGATGAGTGTAGCGGGGGTGCTAAAAGAAACGTTTTCCCTGGTTGCCATGTATGAGGCAGCGGGAGTATTATACATTGTCGGATTCTTGTTTTTGCTGCCGTTAATTTATTTGCCGAAACCTACATTTGAACATTGAACCCACAAACCACACGTTTAGAAAGCCAAAAACGGTGAACCTATTCTCTTGTTTACCATAAAGCCTGCAGGTTTATTTGAAACGATGTAGAATACAAAGTATTAGTGAAGTAGTGAAAAGAAATCAAGATAACGAGAGATAATTCAAAGCAATAAACATCTTTGTAGGGGGAGAGGAAAGAATAATGGAGACTTTTACTGCTGGGTTAGGATTACAACAAATACTGATGATAGGTTTAGGAATCGTTGCTGTTGGCTTTATTCTTAAAAAGCTATTCAAATTGGCTATTACTATAGCGGTTATGATAGCACTTGTATATTATGGATTACCGTTACTCCAGACTGTGATGACAAAGTAATTGGTATGGAGGAAGACCATGAATTTCATTGGTAATATCATTTGGCTCTTAATTGGAGGGATACTTGCCTCAATTGTATGGTTTGTTGCTGGGTTAATATTGTGTGTAACCATAATTGGCATACCATTTGGTATTCAATGTTTTAAGATTTCGATATTTGTATTGTGGCCTTTTGGAAGAGACATAGAACTTGGACATTTCGGAGCAGGCGGCCTAATTTTTAACATTATCTGGCTTATCGTTTTTGGGTGGGAGTTTGCTATAGCTCATCTCGTTATCGGAGCAATTTTTTGTATTACAATTGTAGGTATACCCTTTGGACTTCAGCATTTCAAATTCGCTATGCTTGGGCTCATACCTTTTGGGGCGGAAATACACTAGACATCATGCACTTCTCAGGATTATATAGTAGGCAATAGAAACTAAACCATAAGATCCCAGCAAAGCTGGGATCTTTACATTTAATATAACATGATAGCCATGACAAATTTTGTTTGTACCCTTTTGTTTTCTTATACCCTCGCTTCATTGCTTTGGCTCAGTTCCCTTTGAGATGCTGCCAGCGGCAGAAGATCGTTTCCAAGAGATCTACGACAATAAATAAACTGACTCCGAGTAGAGCCATCATAATGATTCCGGCAAACATCTCATCCGGAGCCGCGCGGCTCCAGGCATCCATAATGAAATAACCTAATCCTTCGGTTGTGGCAAACGACTCGGCAAAAAATAAAACGGCAATCGCTGTCCCCATGCTCAGGCGAAGAGACGTCAGAACATCGGGCAAACTCGCAGGCAAGAGCACGTACCGGTAGACTTGGGCTCGGTTTCCGCCCAGTGAACGCAGGGAGGAAACGGTTTCAGTTGGTACTTTACGAACAGCGTCGCGTGTAGTCACTAAAATTTGAAAAAAGACGATAAACGTAATCAGGAAAATCTTCGAACGGTCACCTAGTCCGAGAAACAAGAGGATCAAAGGGAGAAATACAATTTTTGGAATAGGATAAGTAATATACACCAAAGGGGCTAAAAACCGGTCGATTCGTCGTTCATACCCCATAATCAAGCCTAGCGGAAGACCAAGAAGTAACGAGAGTAATGTAGATAGGACGACTCGATACGTGCTGACCCAAAGGTGCAGCCCAAGGTTCGCATTGAACAACAATCGAGTAGTAGCTCTTATTGCTGCCTGAGGTGTCGGTAAAAGGGGAGTATTAAGGCCCCAAGCGGCATACTGCCAGAGTGCTAGCAAAAATAAAACGGCTCCCAAATACCCAAAGAAATGTCGCTGTAAGCCTCTACCTCGCTTGATCATCTATCCATTCCCCCTTCCAAGAGGGAACGGACATAGCTTGTCTTCTCGAAAAATTCTGACGTCTGGCGATAGCCTGATTGCCCGACAAGAGGATTAAGTATTTCGCCCATGACATGAGTGGGGCGACCATCCGCCAGCACTAAGATTCGATTACCTAGAAAAACAGCTTCTTCAATACTGTGAGTTACTAAAACAGTTGTTAGCTTCTGTTCCTGCCAGATTTCTAATAAAAGTTTTTGCAGTCGTTCACGAGTCAAGGCATCGAGGGCCGACAAAGGCTCATCCATTAAGAGCAAATCTGGTTGTAAGGTTAACGCCCGAGCCAAAGCTACTCTCTGTCTTTGCCCGCCGCTCAATTGACTAGGAAAATGATTCTTTACTTCCCACAAGCCCATTTTGTGGACCATTTCTTCGACTGCACCCCGATACATACGCTTAGGCATATGCCGAACCCGCAAACCTAAACTAACATTTTGCTCAACATTAAGCCAGGGAAAGAGCCCATATTCTTGCAGGATAAAGGCTGTTTTCTGCCGAGTACCCATCACCCGCTCACCCCAAATCCGGATCTCTCCACCTGTTGGTTGCAACAACGCGGCTAAGAGATAGAGAAGAGTGCTCTTACCGCAGCCAGAGGGACCTATTAAAACTAAGCTTTCTCCTTGTTCAACCTTCAAACTAAAATCGTCATAGACCTTGACCTGTGACGCTCCTTGAACATAAGCTAGATCACAATGAGAAACTTCAATCACAGGTAATTCTCTCCTTATTACAGAAATCAGAGGCCAAGCTCTGAGTTAGAGGTTAGAGGTTAGAGGTTAGAGATTCGAAGTTCAAAATTCAAAAATTTGAAATGTAAGGCTCAAAATGAAGCCGACTACAAACATCAAACTAACGAAGTTCGAACATCGAACATCAATTTAGGGTAGGAGCTTGGAGTCTACTAAATCCTGATAGCCGTAAGCTAGGGGAATGAGCTTTTTATCAACCATCCATTTCATGACACTATTGACTTCTTCCTCTGTGGGAAGCTGAAGCTTCGAGAAGGTAGGCATTTTATAACTTTCCTTTAATTCAGCAGGAATTTGGGCTTTTTCTAAAAAAAGACTGCGATATTGATCGGGATTTTTACTTAGCGCTTGTCCAGCAGAGCCATAAACTCGAACTGTTGCTTTAATTCCTTCGGGGTTCTCTTGAATACTTTGGGTTCGAAATAAGAAAACGGTCTGGGAAATATTCCGGTACGTATCATCGATAATCAGATGAGCCCCCTTGGCTTGAGCTAGGGAAGCTAGAGGATCAGGAAGACAAGCTGCATTGATCTGGTCCGATAGCAACATATCTACGCGCACGGGCATTTTAGGGATTGACATCTTCTTCACATCGTTTAATATTACACCTTTATCCAGGAGCATTTGGTCGCTGACATAATCAATAATCGAGTTCTGCGATATCCCTAGTGTCGCTTCTTTTAATCCTATCATATCTTTTATACTGGACTTAGGGGAGGACAAAATTGCAAAACGCCCTTCTTGGGGAGTAGCCCCAAGCCCGATCGAAGCAATCTTCACATCAGAACCGATTTTCTTTAACAAAGCCACGGCTACCAGATCCGCTACTTCTCCATCAATTTGTCCTGCTTGTAATGCAGTATCCCGTTCCAGGGCACTCGCAAAGCTAACCAATTCTACCTGAACCCCTTCTTTGGCATAGAGTCCATCTTTTTCCGCAACATAGAACGGCAAATTATCTTCAATAGGCAGCACTCCAATTTTAACCGTTTTCCCAACTTTTGGCGTAGGTTGACTATTATCTGGGGCCTTAGTTGCTGCACAACCGGAAACAACGATGGCTAGACAAAGAACCATACTCAAAATACTTAACCAGAAACTTAGTTTTCTCATTTAATATCGACACTCCTTTTTCTTTTACTAGTCAGTCAGACCCCTATGCCTCTGCGCGGAACCACTGATGAATGTAAATGAGCTATTTTAGGGCAAAAAGTATAAACTGACTGTACGTCAGAAATTATAACTTTATGGAAGCATAAGTGCAACTAGGTGGCCGTGGGAAGGATAGCTGAGCGCTCCTATAGCCCAAATGACTCTTATTATTAGTTTCGACAAAGAGTTTGTGATTCCTTTTTGCTCAAGCATCCTGGAACTATAGTTCTACGGCAGCGATGAGAAAACAATTTAAAACATACTGAAAGTTATTAAAGGGCTATTTAGAAATGGATAGCTCTTTATGGATATTAGAGATTTTACGTAGGATTGCAGGTTAATCTGGAAAAGTGTAGAAATAACGTAAGGGCAAAAGTATGACCATAACACGAAAGGAATGGCGCTGACTCATGCATGAAGGACACAGGAGCAGACTGAAAAATCGATTCCTCGAAGAAGGACTGGACGGCTTTGAAGATCACCAAATCCTTGAACTTCTGTTGTTTTACGCCATACCCAGAAAGGATACCAATGAACTCGCTCATTCCTTGATTAATAAATATGGTTCTTTGTCTGGAGTTATGGAAGCTGACCCCAAGGATCTGGCAAAGACCCCCGGTTTAGGAGAAAATTCAATTGTATTGTTAGCATTAATACCTTCATTGACTCGGATATATCTCAAAGATCGTTGGGGAACAAGGCCTACTCTCAATAGCACTGCCAAAGCGGGGGAGTACGTCTTAGCTTTATGTGCGGGAAGAGCCTATGAAGTTTTTTATGTGATCTGTCTGGATGCCCAACATAACGTGATTTATCCGGCGCTCGTCCATGAAGGGACTATAGACCAAGCACCAATTTACCCAAGGATCATTGTGGAAACGGCCTTGCGACATAAGGCCCATAGTGTAATCCTGGCTCACAACCACCCAGGAGGAAGTCCCACTCCCTCGCCGCAAGATATTGAAGTGACGAAAAGGATTCAAGTTGCTTTAGAACAGATTTCCATATCCGTACTTGACCATATCATTGCCGCTGGAGAAAAATATGTAAGTTGTGCAGAAAAAGGATTGCTTTAAGCACGCCATTATCAACTGACGGGGCGGCTGAATTTCCCTGTGATTGTGATTCCACTTCGGTGAACAATGCTATACGGAGAGCCGCTACATAAGTAAAGGGTGTGAATGCCAAATCGTTTTGGACGGTCTGGTATTTTTGCTTTTTCTTGGATAATCCCCACGATCTTAGGAGGATATCGAGGAAAAATGTGGAAGGTATAAAGTATAAGGGGAATATCTGGTGGCTCGGATAACCGTCTTGACGTAGAGCGTTTGTAGATGCTTCGTAACCCCCTGTGTTGGTCCGTAGCGGTACTAATGTCTATAATGCGAACTCGAATTAATTTCATACAAGCCCAAATAGCTTACAATTTCCGCGTTGAGCTGCGACAGTGTTAGAACTCCTAACTTAATGTATCAGGAATGAATTATACATTTTTTTGTCCCCTTGATGAGCTAAAATTAAGATAAGAGGAGTTACAAACTCTAGATCATTTAGTTTTGCTCTTTAAGATTTGGAGTTTGTTGGTAGGTCAAAGGGAATGAACTTTATGTTGTTTAGCCTTATATGGTCATCTTACTTATATGTTCATTCCTTTTCATTTTCCATGGTTACTTATCGTTATAATCAGTCTATTTTTTCTCTTTTTTCATTGGCCTTTTGACTAACCGGCTTGGGCATAGTAATAAATTGACCAACAGAGACAATCGATAAAAGAATAGCGGGGGATAAGGAAATGCATTTAAGCGATTTTTTAAAAATAAGATATCTAGTATTTTTCTGTGGACAGTTACGGACCAAAGGGTGACTCGTAAACAAATATATGAGCTACGAGGTCGTTATTTCGACGGTCTGGTTTTTTGTATTATGCTAGACTATTTTTGTTATATTGGGAGGAAATAATAGAGAAATGTGGAAAGTATTTTAAATGCATTACCTTGTTAATTGAGTGAAGTCATTTCGCCTCACTTCTGGTTGTTAAAACGTAACTGATGACAAACTAAGTGGTACTAATGTCTGTGAGGGGAAGTCTATTTTTGCATTTGAATTTCGGGTATTATTTAAGAGAAAAAACACAGATAAGAAAAAAGATTTATGATGGAGGAATACTATGCCACCCAACAAAAAGGGTACTTCTCATAATTATGAAATCACTGCAATTAAAGAAATAAAGCAAGGCGCGACATATGGCGAAGTCGCTGTAGAATCCCCAAAAAGAAGATTGGTTGATGCTTTTGCTATTGCCAAGAATGTCAATAAACTGATGAATTATCTTAATCCAATCATTTCTAATATAGATAATGTCAAGGAAGTTATTAAACCAAATGTTAAGTATGTAGTGCAGATATCTAAAGAAATCCTTGATAAAATTGATCGTGGAGAGCTCGATTTTATGAAGTCAGGGGGAGAAACGATAGCAAATATTGTCGACAAAACCCGCCCGAAAAAACCTATTGTGAAGCAATTGAGAATTACAAAAGAAGCTATCGCTAATCCACAGGCAAAGGCTGTAGTAGGCCACATGGCACAAAATATTGCTATTCAACAGCAGTTGGCGAGTATTACGGAGAGATTGGATGCAATAGCAGATAAAGCTGAAAGAATCTTAATTGGGCAAATGACTGACAGATTAGGATTTATTTACGGTTCGTGGGACACGTATCAACAAGCACTTTATATATGTAATGAAGAATTACGCAATGCTTTGAAACTTGATATTATTCAATCGTTGAACATTGGAAGACAGCAGTTATTACAGTACATTAGTTCACTAGACAAGTTTTTTGATGAATTGCCGGTTTCAGAGTTTGAAACAGCATTTAGAAACTTAAATGGTAAACTAAAAAAAGATTGCGTAGATACCCTTAATTCATGTAATCAGGCATTGACAGGGATAGCGTTATCCACGGTGTTATTAAGCAACATCTATTTATCTTATGATGAAACAGGTGTTTTGGAAGTTCTTACGACGCCTCTGATCAAAGTAATAGAAACCCGAAGAGCTAATATTTTGCATATAGCTAACATTGCAAGTCAGCATGATAAACTTTTCGATTGGGTAATAAATCCGAGTGAGTTGGAAAATTTCTTGGACGAAATAAAGAATCCTGTCAAAATGTTAAAAGGAGATATTTTAGAAATTGAAATGTCAGGTGCCGAATTAATTAAATTGAGGGAGGAGAAATTAGAATGAATAAAAACAAAAAGGATCTGCCCAATCTTAGTAAATGGGCAGATGCTGGCGAAAAAATCGGAAATGTTGGAAAAATAATAATCCCTTTATTACCTCTTTTCATTATAGCAATTTTTAAAGGAAAAAAATCAACTTAATAATTTATTAGAAAGTGATTATATTTGTACAATTCAAGCATCGCATTATCCATAAACTGGGATAAATTGGAATAAACTGAGTTCGAGCCTTTTAATTTCTAATCGCGGGGTCTAAATCCACCGCCTTTAGGCGGTATAAGCTTTAAGCCTTAAAAAACTGAGAAGATAGGGCATACTAAACTCCAAAAAGGAGAAGAAGTATGTCAGTAGATTACAATAAATCGAGTCATGCAGTTTATGATATCAAGTACCACATCATTTGGGTTACAAAGTATCGGTATAAAATACTTGGCGGAGAAATATCAAAACGGTTACGAGAACTTGTCAGACAAGGATGCGAAGCAAGAAATATTACAATTGTACAAGGAAATATCGGAAGGGATCATGTGCACATGCTGCTGTCATGTCCTCCGAGTCTGGCACCGAGTAAAATAGTACAATATCTTAAGGGGAGATCATCAAGGTTATTGCAGGATCAATATCCGGAATTAAAGAAAAGATACTGGGGTCAACATTTATGGGCGAGAGGGTATTTTTGCGCAACGGTAGGAAGTGTGACAGAAGAAACGATTAAGAAGTATATAGAAGACCAAGAACTCTCGGGAGGTAAC
>LOEW01000014.1 GCA_001516045.1 Desulfosporosinus sp. BRH_c37 | reverse complement strand
CCGAAGACTCGATGTTCAACTTTAGTTGAACGAGTTCACTTAGAAGCAACAATCAGTAATACATCGTTACCGTTTTGATCTGGAAGCAATGTGGCAATATGGTTGCTTTTTTGAGCGTTAAGGCAATACTGCTTATTATCTTGTGATAAAGTTTTTACAGTCCAACCATCGTTCGTTAATGTTTTTGCATATGTGTTTAAAACTATATCTGTAGTAGTATTCTTTATAATATATTTTGCATTAACCATTTGAATATTATCGGGTGGGGCAACACTTTGCAATTCCATATTACTATAAGTAGGCAGGTATGAAAATTCCTTCGTATAGGTAACAGTGGTTTGAGCAGTATTACTTGTGTTTTCTGGACTTTTTGAAGAATTAGGAGCTTTAGCGTTGCAGGCAGTCAGACTCAAAATTAAGAAAAAAGATGAAATATAAACAAATATTTTTTTCACAAAAATCACCTCAATTAATTATTTATCTAAAGGTATTTTAATACATCTTTATATGACTAATCAAATAATCATAAGTTTTTGCGATGAGGTATACTTTCTGATTAGTATAAAAAACCGAGGCAAAGCCTCGGTTTCATAAGCCACTAAAACAAAGGGATTCAATAGACACGTCTTGCTCCAACATACACTTTGGACCAATATGACGCTGTTTCAGTGCTAACCAATTACAATTAGGGGCATAATAGCATGCACTTAGGACCGCGTTATAGCAGTGATCAATGTTTTGTTCTTTCAGAGCAGGATATCACATAACTGTGTAGAACTAATCAATTAACATAAACGATTTAAGCTTAACGGCTATTAGAAATCGACAGGAGGAATGGCCTTGAAAAAGGGTTTTTTTGAGAAGGAATCATATCATACAGATAAAAACACTCAGCGTTTTTTTTTAGATAAATTAATGATAAATACACGTTTGTATTTTATGTGTAAATACTTTAATATCGTGCTAAAATCCCGTAATGCAGCCATAAAAGGTCAATATGAAACAGAGGCTTGGGCGTTATCTTCATATAATATTTTCAAGTTAATTGAGGGTTGCGGGGGCAGGTTTCATATTACTGGGCTTGAGAATTTACAAAAGTGTAAAGGACCAGTTGTTTTTATAAGTAACCATATGAGCACGCTGGAGACGATGGTTTTTCCCTGTATAATCGCTCCATTTATGAACGTTACCTTTGTCGTTAAAGATAGTCTTGTTAAACATCCGTTCTTTGGCCCAATTATGCGTTCGCGAAATCCAATAGCTGTAAGCAGGCAAAATTCTCGAGCAGATTTCCAAATAGTAATGAAAAAAGGACAAGAACTATTAGCGAATGGGGTATCGATTATAGTATTTCCCCAAAATACAAGGACTGTAGAATTCGTGCCGAAGGAATTTAACACATTAGGAGTAAAGTTGGCAAACAACGCTAAGGTTCAGGTTGTTCCCATAGCAATCAAAACAGACTATTGGGGGAACGGAAAATATTTAAAGGATTTCGGACCAATCGATCGTAGTAAACCAATTTATATGGCTTTTGGAGAACCATTATCGATCAAAGGCACAGGAAAAGAAGAAAATAGGTCAATTATTGAATTCATTAGTTCTCATTTGGAGAAATGGAATGACGCAACATAAGATAATGATTTGCAAAAGTGGTGAGATATGTAGGGCACGATTATAAGTACGTAGAGTGAACTCGTTCAGCTAAAGCTGAACATCGAGGCTTCAGATGGGGACTCTACCCCACCTGAAGTTTACGAAGAGACTTCCCCCACTTATAGAAGTGGGAGTCTTGAGAATTTTAATAAAGAGGAGTGGATTAATAATGAAAAAATGGTTAATTCCGGTCGGTATTATTATCCTTTTGGGAGTGATGCTGGTCTCAGGTTACAATAACCTGGTGAAGACCTCAGAAGGCGTCAATGGAAGCTGGAGTCAGGTGCAAAACCAATTGCAGCGCAGAGCGGATTTGATTCCCAATTTGGTAGAGACTGTGAAGGGCTATGCCTCACAGGAAAAAACTGTTTTTACTGAAGTTGCTGAAGCAAGAGCAAAATTAGCGGGGGCTGCCACCGTAGCCGATGCAGGTCAAGCGGATCAGGCGTTAACCGGCGCTCTGGGAAGATTGTTAGCGATCGTCGAAAGCTATCCGCAACTAAAATCGGATGCTAACTTTCGCGCCTTACAAGATGAGCTGGCAGGTACAGAAAATCGCATCGCAACAGCTAGGATGGATTATAACAATACTGTGCAGACCTTTAATACTAAAATAAAGACGTTTCCCACATCACTTTATGCAGGAATCTTAGGCTTTGGGCCAAGGGATTACTTCAAACCGACTGTTAATGTAGAAAATACACCAGCGGTAAAATTTTAGAAGTAAAGAGTAAAACGGAGGAATGAAACCACATGAAGAGGATACCCCTTCTTGCGGTGATGATTTTGGTTTTTTTCGCAATCGCCTCCCCATTAAGGGCAGCAGGCCAAGCCATCCCTCAACCGAGCCAAGAATTTTATGTTTTAGATCAGGCCAATGTTCTGGATCAGGCTACTGAACAACTAATTATTCAAACGTCTTCCGCGTTGGCACAAAAAACGAAAGCTCAAATTGTCGTAGTCACCGTAGGCGGCCTGAACGGAACAGCACCTGAAGAATATGCCTTATCAATTCTCCGAGAATGGGGGATCGGTGATAAAACGTTAAACAATGGGCTATTACTCCTAGTGTCGCCAACGGAACGGGTTTCACGGATTGAAGTTGGTTATGGGCTAGAAGGAGCCTTGCCTGATGCCAAGACGGGTCAGATACAGGATCAGTATATGATCCCGTATTTTAAAAATAATGATTATAATAAAGGAGTTCTAAATGGGTACAGTGCCTTAGCTCAGGAAGTGGCTAAGGAGTATCAAGTAACCTTGGACATAAATTCACCAAAAGCGTTACCCCACTCATCTTCATCCGCATCCGCATCCGCATCCGCATCGAATAAACCTCTGCCAATCTGGGCTAAAGTTCTTTTTGTTATCCTATTCATTCTGTTGATTATTGTCGATCAACGCTTCTTTAACGGTTTCTTTTTAGGATTAATTTTAGGCATGTTACTCCGAGGCAGGGGAGGCGGCGGTGGCGGCAGTAGCGGTGGCGGTGGATTCGGTGGTGGCGGTGGTTCAGGCGGAGGTGGGGGTAGCTCTAGAAACTGGTAAAATAAGTATATTATTTGTATAGTACTAATCAAAGAGTAAGGTCCCAGCGGAATGCGGGGATCTTACTCTTTTCATCTCGATGTTGCAATATTTCCATAAATTCCTGATTTAATAAAGGGAAAGGGGAAGATATGGCGAAAAAGAAAGGAATTAATAGCTGATATCCTGCATTAAGAGCATTAATGGAGAAAGAAAATAATGGAATGGTCGAAGTAAAGAGGATGGGTACCTAAGAGTTTAGCCACAGAATAGGAGATGGATTGATATTGAAGATTCTTGTTGTGGATGACGAAAGACTAAATCTCAAGGTCGCCGAAGCCTACCTGAAAAATATGTCGGGGGAATTTGAGGTAATTTTATGTCAGAACCCATTAGAAGTTGAGAAACTTGTTGTTGAGAATGATATAGACATTGTTCTTTTGGACATTATCATGCCCATAATGAATGGAACTGAGGTCATCGAACAACTCAGAAAAAATCATTATTTAAATGATGTTCAAATCATTATACTAACGGCTTTAAGCGATGCAGAAACTTTTAAAGTCTGCTTTGATAAGGGGGCAGATGATTTTCTTAAAAAGCCGATTGATGTGAACGAACTGCAGGCAAGGTTGAAAGCGGCTATTAAAACCCGAAACAATGCCAAGATTCTTAAGAAAATGTACCAACGGTTGAAGGAGCAAAATTTAGAATTAAAGGAACTGAATAAAGTTATTAAAGAAGCCCAGTTTTACATGATTCAAAAGGAAAAACTGGCTTCCATTGGGGAACTTGCTGCAGGGGTGGCGCATGAGATTAATAATCCGTTAGGCTATGTGGGGAGCAATATTGAGACAATGAATAATTTTGCAGAAAAAATAAAGCAAGTTGTCGATGTTTACAGAAAAAGTTTTGCTGGTCTGGAGCAACTTGAAACGCAGAACAAAGAGGGACAAGCTTACTTCACAAATGTCCATGATGCTGAACGTAAATTTAAGTTTAATTTTGTAATGGATGAGCTTAATTCAATCATGAAAGATTCTGGAGAGGGTATCGAGAGGATTTCTAAAATTGTTCAAACACTTAAAAATTTTGCCCGAACCGGAGCGGAGAATGAAACTGCTTACTCCAATTTGAATTCAACTGTAGAAGAAGCCTTACTGATAGTAAAAAATGAGGCCAAATATACTATAGATATTGAAACCCATCTTGAGGAAGTACCTGAGATGGAGTGCAATAGTGGTCAATTGGGACAGGTCATATTAAATATCTTAGTCAATGCAATCCAGGCTATCAAGGCTCAAAACAGGAGTGATCGAGGACATATCACAATTATGACCGGAAGTGCAGAAAATTCAGTGTTTTTAAAAATACTGGATGATGGTCCAGGTATACCAGAGGAAGTATTAGGGAAAATATTTGATCCGTTTTTTACCACAAAAGATGTTGGACAGGGAACCGGGCTTGGCTTAAGCATCTCGCATGACATTATAGTCAATAAACACAATGGCATGATTACAGCTGGAAATAACCCTGATGGTGGGGCTTGGTTTTATATTACGATTCCATTAAAAAAAGAAGGGACTGATTGTTTGTGATTATGAAAAGGTTTATTACATTTCAGTGTCTTATTGTTTTTCTTATACTTTTTATTTCGGCCTGTGGAGTGAAACCAGCAAATGATAGTTTGGTTAAGGGACAAGATCAAGGTCAGAAGAGCACACGGTCGGAACAAAAGAAAATGGTAGTGGCCCTGGTTATGAAAACCCTAACCAATCCATTTTTTGTTGAAATGGAGAAAGGTGCCAGAAAAGCGGAAACCGAGCTCGGAATACAGTTACAGGTTAGAACCGGTGCTAAAGAGACATCTATAGAGCAGCAGATTCAAATTGTGGAGGAATTAATTCTTCAAAAGGTGGATGCTATCGTTATTGCCCCCGGCAGTTCGACAGAACTCGTTAAGGTTTTAAAAAAGGCTCAGGATGCAGGGATAAAAATTGTAAACATAGATAATCGTCTTGATAAAGATGAATGCTTGAAAGAGGGGCTTAAAGATATTCCTTTCATCAGTGTGAAAAATGATGAGGGTGCCTATCTGTCGGTAAAGGAACTATGCAAGCTCCAAAAAGGAGAACGAGAAGCCATCATTCTTGAAGGAATTCGTGAAGCCGGAAATGCTAAACTGAGGAAAGAAGGAGCTGAAAAAGCATTTATAGAAGATCCTGAGATTCGTATAGTGGCTTCTGAAACAGCTAATTGGAAAATCGATGAGGCTTACGAAGTCTCGAAGGTTTTATTTCAGAAGTTCCCACGAACATCCCTAGTATTTTGTGCCAATGACATGATGGCACTTGGTGTTGTTCAATATCTCAAAGAGAACAACAGAAAGGATGTCAGAGTCGCTGGTTTTGACAACCTTGAGGATGCCCAAAAGGAAATCAACAATGGTTGGATGCAGGCTACAATTGATCAACAAGCGGATGCACAGGGGTATAAGGGAGTGGAGGCCGCCGTACAGCTAGTAAAGGGTATTAAGGTTGAAAGTGAGCTGTATGTGCCCATGAAAGTTATTAACAAGGACACGCTTTCGAAATGAAGGTGATTTAATGAGCTGGTCCATTATCCGAAAGAAAAGTCTTACAAAAAAGCTGCTTGTTTATATGCTGTTAATTGGCTTACTTCCCTTGCTCTTTTTTGGGATTATATCCATCTTGAGCACCAATAAGGTGTTAAAAAATGAAACCTTGAATTTCCATGAACAGTTTGTTGACCAGAGAAAGCAGTATATAGACCTTGTGATGAGCGATATTGAAAGTCTGGCTGCTAATGTGTCGGGTATTGATGAGATAAAGGATGGACTAACAAAAAGCCCTGCCGATTCTTCCTATGACAGACTTTCGACACAAGCAAAGATTGGCTATATATTGAATGGTTATACAAACTTGAAAGGGCTTGTTTCTATTGATCTTTTTTCTGATCTCGGGATTCACTTTCATGTTGGGGAAACGCTTAATGCCAGTAATGTAAATCTTGAGCTTAAAGAGCGTTTGTTCAAGGAGACCATTGCCTCCAATGAGTTTGTTTATTGGAGCGGGATAGAAAGCAGCATTAATAAAGATTCGAAGTACCCGTATGTCATCACGGCTTCCAAGGTTCTCGAAACAGAGCGTGCCGCTGGTCAAGGACAACGATTTTCTGGGCTTCTTGTAATTAGCTATGATCCTGCCGTTTTTACCGAAGGTTTCATTAAGTATCAGAATGAGGAGGGGTACTCCATGATAGTGGATGCCAAAAAGCGCATCCTCTATCATCCAGATACGCAATATATCGGAAAGACTATTGCAGACAAGGTTGGAGTCAGTCTTACGAATCAAAAAGGTTTTTTTGAACAAAGCATTGATGGGAAGAAAACATTGGTGGTCTATTCAAGGACTCAAAGAGGAGGCTGGATAATAAGTAGCCAGATTCTATTAGATAGCATCTATAGCAAAAGCAGAATCACCAATGTTTTTTTTGCGGGGTTACTATTGATTGCCATTCTAGCAATTGCGGTGTTTGGGCTTAGGGTTTCCAAGTATGTCGTTCTTCCCATAAAAAAGGTCACGGATACGTTCCGTTCCTTGCAGAAGGGAGATCTCGAAAACCCCGTGCGCTTTGATTTGCCAAGCGGAGACGAAATAGGGGAACTCGGTAATCTTTTTAACAGCTTTATTGACGCTAGGGAAGATATCACCATTCAAAAGAAACTTGAAAGAAAGTTAAATGAGCAAAACAGTGAGTTGCAAGAGGCTTTAGAAAAATTAAAAACCACTCAGATCCAGATGCTTCAGCAGGAAAAACTTGCAGGTATAGGTCAACTTGCAGCTGGTGTGGCTCATGAGGTTAATAATCCCCTCGGGTTTGTGGCTGGTAATGTTGATATGCTCAACAAGTATATCGTTAGGTATGAAAAAATTATGAATGAGGTACAAAAACTCAAAAATATGAGTGCTGATGATCTAATAAAGGCTTGTGTCACCTTCGATCAGCTCTGGAAAGAAAGCAAGATCGATAGAATTCGCAAGGACATGACGGAAATTTTGGTCGACACCCAAGAAGGCATAAACAGAATTACCAATATTGTCAATGGGCTAAAGGGTTTCTCTCGTACAAATCTAAATGACGAAAAACATAGTTCTAATCTAAATGAAGGCATCAAAACCACCTTATTAGTTGCCAATAACGAGCTCAAGTACCACTGTGACGTCCAATTTGAAGCAGGACAATTACCGGATATCTATGCCAATGGAGGACAGATCAACCAGGTCTTATTAAATGTGATTTTGAATGCAGTTTATGCCATTAAGGAAAAACATGAAGAAGGTAAGGGTACAATCACAATCAAGACATTCTGCGATGATTTGTTTATTGTCTGCAAGATTGAGGACAATGGGTGCGGTATGACAGAAGAAACAAAATTAAGGATTTTCGAGCCTTTCTTTACGACGAAGCCTGTAGGGCAAGGAACGGGACTGGGACTCGGTATTGCTTATGATATTATTGCTACGAAACATGGCGGAAAAATTGATGTGGAGTCCGAAAAGGGTATTGGAACAAAGTTTACAATATCTTTACCGCTGGCAGCAAAAAGAGCATTGGAGGAGCCTACATGAAAAGAATACTTTTCGTTGACGACGAAGTTCAGATTCTTAAATCTCTGACAAGATTGTTTATCGACACCGACTATGATGTATTAACCGCAGAGAGTGGAGCGGAAGCTTTAAAAGTCCTTGAAAATGAGGAAGTCAATCTTGTGGTAAGTGATATGCGCATGCCAAATATGGATGGATATCAATTGTTGTGCAAGGTAAGAGAAAAATATCCTAAAATATTAAGGGTTATTCTAAGCGGCTACGCGGATGAAAAAATCGTATTTAAGGCTTTGCAGCAAAACATTTCGAAGCTTTACCTGTTCAAACCTTGGAATAATGATCTGCTGCTCAAACTTGTGGAGCAAATTTTTGAAACAGAAGACTTGCTCTCGAACAGCGATCTCTTACTTCTCATAAACAACATTGAAGAACTTCCAACGATAGCATCTAGTTTTCAAAGAGTTATATGCATGATTGATAAGGATGCGGATATCATCGAAATATCGCATGAGATAGAAAGAGACCTGTCCATCTCCACAAAGGTATTACATATTGCTAACTCAGCCTTCTATGGGGTTAAAACGGGTTCAGTAAAGCAAGCGGTTACCTACTTGGGTCTTCAGAAAATCCGTAGCCTCATTCTCGCTACCTCCATTATGGATTCAATAAGCGTTTCGGGTGTGGGAATGGACTTTGCAGAAGAACTATGGAATCATGCTTTTTTGTCAAACAAGATATTGCTTTTTATATTTGAAAAGTGTTTACAGAAAAGGATACCTGAAGTGGCTAATTCTGCCGGATTGCTCCATAATATCGGGGTTGTATTCATGCTCAAATCCTTCTCTAAGAATTATATGAATTTTAGGAATAAAGCGGCTGTAAAAGATGGATTTGATTTTATTGAGCTTGAAAAGGCGGAGTTTAAAGCGACACACCAAGAAACTGGAGGATACCTTCTAAGATGGTGGGACCTGCCTTTTCCCATTGTTGAAGCTGCCCTTTACCACCATATTCCGTTTGATGAAAGAATCGTGAATTCTGAATTGGTAATTGCGGTTCATATAGCACAGAAATATGCGTGGGACATTATGAAAGCTCCACAGATGACGAGATTTTTTCCTGAAGCCTTCGTGAAGATAGGCTTAAAACAATCTGAATTTGAAGAAAAATTTTGTATGATGACTTGGAAGTGAATAAATTGATTATAAGAGGAGGCTGCTTATGTCCAAACAGGCAACAGTTCTTTTTGTGGATGATGAAGAAAATATATTGAACTCTCTGAGAAGGGGGTTGATCGATGAGGAGTACGATTGCATATTTGCCTCTAGTGGTCAGCAGGCTCTTGAAGTACTTAAAAATGAACCAGTGAGCGTCATTGTGAGTGATATGCGTATGCCAGGAATGGATGGGCTTACGCTTCTTAAAGAAGTCAAAAAAAGGTATCCCAAAACAGTAAGAATTGTTCTTTCTGGGTATGCCCAGCTTCAACAGATTATTGTTACCATTAACCAAGCGGATATATTCAAATTTATTCTAAAACCTTGGAAATTGGAAGAGGAGTTTAAAGGGGTCATTCATCAAGCGTTGGAGTATCACAGGCTGCAAGAGGAGAGGGATGACTTTGAAGAAACCTTAAAGAAGCAAAACCAAGCCTATCAGAATATTTTAAAGAAAATTGAAGATGTAATGTCTGATGCAAAAATAAATGCTGCAAATCAAGCCCGCATTGGGAGCTGTGCCTTGGATATAATTCTTAATGGAATTAATGAAGAATGCAGTTCGGCTATGCTTAGAAGAAAGCTTGAGACCGCTTCCGCAATTTTGAGCGTTATTTCTGGGAGCTCACTAGAAGAAGAATCCGAAAAGAGTATCCTTGAATTTTCTGATGAAATTAAAGAAAGAATCATATCAAGTGGTGTAGAGGCAATTGAAATAGAAGTCAAAGCGAATGAGACAGATACTGTGAAAACTAATTATGAATTAATTTATAGCCTATTAAATGTAGTTGTAGATCTCTTGAGCGGGGAATCCAAGAGCAAATATTTAAAAATATCCTGCCGTATGGAACCAGGCAATGGAGAGCGAATATTAAGCCTTTACGTGTTTGAAGAAAATACTAAGAGTGGAAACGGCTCGCACGGCAATGAGTTCGAAGAACACCTGGATGCATCAATTTCCGTATTGAACCCGCTTCTTACTCATGTAATGAAGCTTCTTAAAGGTAGTTTCCATTGTGTAAGGGTTAACACTAATGTGGTGGCAAAGTTTGGTTTTACTAGTCAGAAAGTTTAAACTGACGTTTATATTCACGAGCTAGCCATTCAGTATTACCCACTTCAGAACTATTGACAGGTGTTAACCCATTTGACATCCCTTACGTCACAGTTAATAAAATTTTCCAATTGGAGTCCATCACCTACTAAAACTTTACAATCCAAACGTATAACCAATAAGGAAGTGATTTCAATTTATGTTTTATTGGTTATACGTAGGTTTATTTGGTTATGTGGTGTTAGTAATTTCATTATTAATGTTTACTTATAGAAAATATTTATAAGATGAAAATGATGATGATGACACCTTTCCTGTACTGAAATGAGGACTAAGGTCCTACCAAAATGTGCCATAGGGACATTTTGGAAAAAGACAGAAAGTATTATACTGAGTTTAAGGAAAGGTGGGTGGTTAGCATGGGGGATTTACTTCCGTGTTTAATCTGTCTAACATTATACTTTGCATTCGATTACGGGGAATATCTTGGAAAAGACAAGATCGACTAGCGGGCGCCTTGAAATATGGATTTGGCCCTCATCGGAAACGATGGGGTCTTTTGCGTTCAACCTTGCTCCTAGAGCAAGGTTGAACTGATAAATTTGGTAACTGAGGGATGTTATGGATGGCTTTATATTCTTTCTAGGATGAAGTAAAATAGAACATGCGGAAGAATGCTAGCCAAAGAGAGTTTCTTCTAGGGGGTGGGAAATGACAATTTCCACGTTACTGATTCTTGCAATTTTTATTTTGACTGCTCTTTTTTTTACGCTTACCAATGGTCTCAATGATGCAAGTGCAGTTGTGGCAACATTTATTTCATGTGGAGCGGCTAGCCCGATCAGAGCGATTTTGTTGGCCGCAATTTGTGGTTTTGTTGGTGCGCTAACCAGTGGTAGAGCCGTAGCCAATACCGTTTCTGCAATAGTTACGATACCGACAGAAACTGCTTTGCTTAAAGTACTTTTAGCTGCGCTGATTGGGGCAGTGGTATGGAATTTAGTCACTTGGAAATTCGGTTTTCCGTCAAGTTCCACGCATGCGTTGGTTGGAGGATTAGTGGGAGCAGTCTGGATTGCTCGTGGTACAAATAGTATTTTATGGGGTTGGAGAGAGCTGATTGCTCCTAGTCACCAATTGATGGGAATAACGAAGATAGTGGCGACGTTAATTTTTTCTCCTGTTCTAGGGTTTATTGCGGCGTTTATACTTCAAAAAATATCGAAAATTGCTCTGCGAAATGCGAAATTCTCACTAAATTATTGGATTAAAAACATTCAATGGGTGTTAGCAGGGATATTAGCTTATAGTCATGGTGCCAATGATACTCAAAAAACGGTTGGGATTATTTCTCTAGCATTAGCTTCCACAAATATTTTAAGCGGTCAAGTTGGGTTAATCTGGATTAAAGGTTTAGCTGGTGCAGTCATGTTTACTGGAACGTTGCTTGGTGGGTGGCCTATCATGAAAACTATCGGAAGAGGTATCTACACGATTCGCCCGATCCATAGTCTTAATTCTCAGCTTTCTTCCGGTGTGTGCCTTGTTTTAGCGACAGTTCTCGGTGCACCTGTTTCCACTACCCATGTAGTAGTGGGTAGCGTAGCCGGAGTTGGTGGAGCGGATGAATTTAGGATGGTTAACTGGAAGATGGGCAAAGAAATTATGATTGCTTGGTGTATTACTATACCTGCGTCTGCAATAGTTGCAGCAATGTTATTTTACTTTCTGCGTATGCTGGGGTAATAGTTGATTGGGCGGAGGAGGATATCGTGGCTAAACAAAACTTTTGGGAGAGGTTGTTTCCCGTCAAGCGCGATTTCTATAAGATGATAGGGGATCAGGCTGTAGCCTCTACTAACGTGGTAGGCTATTTATGTCGATGGCTTAGCAACCGATCAGAAGAAGACTACCAGCTATTATTACGCGAGGCGGATATGGCGGATCAGTGTCGGTTTACAATGGAAGACAATCTAATAGAAGCCTTTGCAACTCCTTTCGATCGACAAGATATATATTCTCTTTCCGTTGAAATGGATAGAATCGTAGAATATGCGAAATCTACTTTAACGGAAATGGAAGCTTTTGAAGTGGTTGAGGATTCAACTATTCATAACATGGTACAGCAACTAAAGGTAGGGACGGATCAACTTGTTGAGGCAATTCATCTATTAAAAGAAAATCCACGCAAGTCTCAAATTCAAATAGGGAAAATCCGTAAGGTACAGTTTGGAATAGAAGATGAGTATCGATCAGGAATGGTGATGTTATTTAATTGTTCAGACCCAATGCATGCCCTGAAATATAGAGAGGTTTATCACCATATTAAAGATGCAGAGGTTTACTTGGGTTATACAACAGACATTCTACATAAGATCATCGTGCGTGTGGGTTAAAGGACGCTTATTTATATACAGAAATTGGCTAACATGACTTGCTAAAATTCTGGGAATATTAGATCCTGAGTTGATTAACAGGGAGGTTTTTGCTTATGATCTGTGCAGAAATATCAGTTTATCCACAGAACACCTAAAATGCAAATCATATTATTACGGATGCTATAAGTAAATTAAATCAACAAAGTGTTCAATGTAAAGTCGGGTCCGTTAGTACCCATATTGACGGTAACGACGATCAAGTATGGCAATGTGTGAAGTCAGCTTGGGATTCGGCCAAAAACGCAGGCGAAGTTAGTATGGTAGTGACATTCTCCAACACCACTACTCATTAAGCACGAGTTAAATTGATTGATCCTAATGATGAGGACTTTGTTTAAGAATGACCTTTAATGCAATGGGGCTTTCTCAAAATAGAAATGTCAATTTCTATAGAGAGGAAGCCTCTTTATCCAAATCGTAAGACTCTCACTCCTACAAGTGGGAGCCCACCGAAGACTCGATGTTCAACTTTAGTTGAACGAGTCACTCTTTGAAAAGAACAAAAAGACGAGTCCTATGACCGCCTTTCGAAGTGGTTGAGCGGTATTCAATTGTTTCATGTGATAAGGCGCCCCTCTTGAATATATCTTAAAATTCGTGAAGTAGGAATTCCCGTTTCCTTAGAGAGTGTTGATACATTAAGTGAAGGATTATTTATTAGAGTATGTCTAATAAACTCTAATTCCTTTAACTCTGCACATGATAGACAGATCTCTCCTTCAATAAGACGAAAATCGTTTCCACAGATTACGCATGTTCTTGAATACTTTCTCGAACTTATCTCTTGGCTCATTATGATTTCCCCTTTCTAGATAAACACATATTATGGCTTAGAAAGCAACGCCACATTAATGATAAAAAGTCAACAAATTAATTACTTTTAGGAAGGATGAGAATCCCATATTTCATCTCTCGCTTCTCGTACAGTATCAAAATAGCCCAAAGGCCTATCTAAGGAATTATTTATCCAGGCCAAATATCCCAGTTTGGTGGGTGTAACGAGCCACTCACAGCCGTTATTCTTAAAGATAACGATACTTGCTGTAACCATCATGGTGTAAGATTCAAAGCCGTTGTTATGAGCGAATTTTTCTTGTTCCATTAGGGCCTCCTCAGTAATTTGATACTCAAAAGTGTTTTATCCAAAGCACCATCAATCGTATGTCACAAGATATACTTCGACATAACAAGCAAAATTCCTGTAATAAACAGGGCGTACGAATAAAAGTCCAAGACGATGTGCGTCATAGTGTCAGTATTGAACAGTCTTGGCATTGCAGTGAAATGTATCATATTTTTTCTAAAGAAGGGAACACTTATAAACACTAATACAAATACATAGAATGGAGGATTAGAAATGAAAGGGTTAAATAATATTTCAAATATCCTAAAAACAATACAAAGAGTTTTAAAAATTAAAGATTCTATTGCAGTTAGCTTATTTTCAGGCTTCCTAGGAACCATAGTGATGGATGCTTCAAACTACTTATTTTGGAAGAATAGGCAATCGGAAGCCCTTTATGGACATATCGCAGGCTCTGTTTTTGTTCGTCCGTTTAGAACAAATCAGCGGAAAAACTTCTGGCTTGGTCAAATAACCCATCATATCACAGGCGCCGCTTTAGCAATTCCTTTAACCACGATCTTAAGAAAGTCAGGAAGGGACCATCTTGCATTAAAGGGGGCATTTTTCGGGTCAATTACATGGGAACTTATTTACGGGATGGGTCAAAGATTCTCAGTGTTTTCTACTAAGTCACATAAAACAAAAACTCACTTTGCAGAGCTATTTAACAACACTTTATATGGGATTTCCACCGCTTATGCAATAGGTATGCTTTCTGAACCGTCAATGTTTCCAGATACTAAAAAAGAAACAACTACACAAAATATACCAAGAAGTATGTGTCAACCTATTTACGCAGATACAAATTCTCATGTAGACAATTCTGGTGCCTACAATCCTTCCTAAGCCTTTTGACTTCTCATTTTTTTCCTTTGACCTCCTCCGCTACCTCTCCTAGTGAGGGGATTTTTTTTTGCAAATAAATAAGCCCCTATGTAGGAGCTTATTTTTGGTTAAAACAGTTTCGGGTCTTTGGAAACTTAGCTATTCATTATTCACTCACTAGTAACGTCAACCTCCATATTTGCTTCTTGGTAAAATGTATCGTTAGGCTGGCCTTGAGGCTGTACTAATCCTTGTGCTTGATTTTGAGATGAATGACTTTTTAATTCATTAAAAGCCTGTTCTAATTGAGAGTATTTATCTTTAAGTTGTCCCAATTCACTAGCTAAAGCTTCTCTTGTAGCCTTATCCTTATTACTCAAGTTAAACGCCTCCTTAAATTTTTACTTTTCCCTTCAAACAGTATTCCCCGAATTGTAGGAATGATGTTGATATTTTGCGGTGTGATAAATAATATTCATTTAATAATTAAATAAAGGAAATAGGTTAGTGTCCTAGAATAAATATAAGTTATCAAAAATGAAATACATTAGGAGGACAGAAGAAACATGCGCAAAAACTTGATTTTCCCTTTAGTTTTACTCTTATTACTCATCCTACCGACTACAACTAATGCAACTCAAAACCCTACAGTTAATAGACTAGCAGGGGTCGATAGGTATGAAACAGCCTTTCAAATTGCTAAAGCAGGATGGCAACAATCAGATTTTGCAATATTAGCTTATGGTGAGAATTATCCGGATGCTTTGGCAGCAGTTCCACTTGCTAAAAAACTTAATGCACCCATTTTGCTAACAAATATCGATTCATTAAATATTATGACAAGCACTGCGCTAAAGGATCTCAAAGTAAAGACCGTCTACATTGTAGGTGGAATTAGTGTTATATCAGCAAATCAAGAGAGTACCTTAACTAACACTGGTTACACTGTAATACGTTTAGCTGGTCAAGATAGGTATGAAACTGCCATAAAAATTGCCGAGCAATTAGGCAATATTAGTGAAGTCGCAGTAACGAGCGGTGATGATTATGCGGATGCCTTATCTATTGGAGCGATTGCAGCTGAAAAGCAAATGCCGATTATTCTAGTACCTAAAGATGAAATTACCAGTAGTATTCAAAACTATATTAGTTCAAAAACAATAACTAAATCTTATGTAGTTGGTGGCCAAGAAGTTATCAGTGATAATGTAGTTAATAAATTTAGTAACCCCGAAAGAATTACAGGGCAAGATAAATATGCTAGGAATATTGCTATTTTGAATAAATTTACAGATATTTACCATCACGATAAAATTTGCTTAGCTACAGGAGAAAATTTTGCTGATGCTTTAGCTGGTGCTGTTTATGCGGCAGAAAACAATGGTGCGGTGGCACTGGTTAAATCAGATCTACCTGCTTCAACTAATGAATTTTTGAAGGGAAACATAGTCTTGTCAAACAATTTTACTGTGTTCGGAGGGGAAGCCGTTGTTTCTTCGTCCTTACTGCAGTCCATCTTAGATTTCGACGATAAATGGGCTGTAAGAGTTAACGGAGACCAGATTTTGATTAAAGACTATGATGACCGCGTTAATTTAGCGCAAAAAACCTATGAAAAACAAGGACTTAACTTTGATACAGAGCAGGGTAAACAGGCTTTACGTCAGATTAAAAGCCAGGTATTAGATCGCATGATCGAAGGGAGGCTTATCGCCCAGGAAGTAAAGAATCAAAATCTTGACATAGAGGATGCAGCAGTTAAAGCGCAGGAAGACGTCATTAAGAAAAATATAGGGGATGCAACCAGATTTCAAGATATTTTAAATCAACAGGGGATGACAGAACAAGAATTAAAGAATTTTCTGACGGTTTATTCAAAAGTAACGTCTGATGTCAAAGTAAGCGAGAGTGATGCTAAAGCTTTCTTCGATAAAAATATAGATAAATACGGCCAACCTGAAAGTGTAACAGCTCGTCATATTTTACTCAAAACGGAAGACGAAGCTAAAGCAATTATTGCACAGCTTATAGCTGGGGGTGATTTTATCCAACTTGCTAAAGATAATTCCATTGAGCCCGGAGCAAGCCAGTCCGGTGGGGACCTTGGAACCTTTACTAAGGGGAAAATGGTTCCTGAATTTGAAACAGCTGCCTTTTCCCAGAACGTGGGCACATTTTCAACAACTCCTGTTAAAACGGAATTCGGTTATCATGTGATCCTAGTCGAAGCACACACGGCCGCTGTAGCACAAGACTATACCAAGGTTAAAGCTCAAGTAGAACAAGATGTACTAAATCAGGTAAAGGACGCGAAGTTCCAGACGTATTTTAACGATCTGCGTAAAAAGGCAAAAATTGAGTATTCAAATGGATTTTAGCCTTTCCGTTAATACGAGAATCATAAAACATAATTCTTTCTGAGACCCTTGTTAAAAGTAACCACGATTTGATAAATTCAAGTCGTGGTTATTAATTTAGGAACGAATAAGAAAAAAGCTTCAGTTTGCCCAAAATTGCGAAGCTGAAAAATAAAAGCAGGTTAATCTCGAAAAGTGTAGAAATACCGTTAGAGCGGAACTAAGACCATACCTCGAGGGAATCTGTCCCATTGTCGGTGTGGAAAATGAGAAACCATAACCAGTCCCCGTGCTACCTTCTTAGCGAAGGCGGCAGTCATAGTTGCACGGGGATTGTGAGCGACTAAATTGATGCTTTGTCTGGTTAGAGAATAGTCTATTTGATAACAATATAAGTTAAAGCTGAAATGGGAAGTGATGCAGTGGAACAACAGTACTCTTCAAATCTTGCGGGTGCGTTATATATGTATTTTGAGTTGAAACAAGTCGCCAATCTAACCTTGGACGGACTGTCGAGCCTAGAAATAACTGCAAAAGTAAGAAATGAAAACTTGTTCCAGTTGACCACAAACAAGAGCCTTGATAAACTATTAAGCGCTACCCTGAAGCGGATAGCCGTCCTAGATGAAATAATGTTGAACCTATTAGTTCACAGTTCTTTACATACCAGCAAACTTGTCGCCTTAATAGCTATCCTGAAAACCAATCGGTTGTTTATGGAGTTTATAGAAGAAGTGTATTTGGAAAAAACCCGCCTAGGGGAACAAGAACTAGAGGCTAAGGATTTTCGCATCTTCTTTAACAATAAAGTTGAACAAAGCCCTCAGCTAGCAGCATGGCAGCAATCCACGATCAAGAAATTGTCGCAGGTCTATAGTAAGATACTCTTTGAGGCGGGTTTAATCAATAATACACGCCTGAAAAGGCTAACCCCACCTAGCGTAGAGGAAGAATTACTCGTCCATTTGAGAAAAATTGGCGACCATCGAATCATTAACGCTATGACAGGAGGGAGACAGTAATGTCTTCGATTAGAGAACGATTAGCTAAGATCCTGGAGAAAATCCAATCTCCAGCCTTTTTAGCGAATAAGGGCTTGGGAAACGAAATTGGATTCTACATCTTTGATTATGATCCCCGTGCTGAACTCTTAGTTAGGGAGCACATCGCTTACTTGAAGCGTTCCCTAAATTCGGCACCATCGAGTCAAAGGGTAGTTGAATTTGATCTATATAAGATGCTGTTGGATTTATTGAGACGAGAAAGGGTTTTAGACGACCTATCCCAAATCGAGGATGAGCAGGGGTCAAAGTACATAGCTGAAGCTTTACGAGATATTGCCAGTCCAGAGGTCTATGTGGAATTGATTGCTAGTCAGGTTGAGGGATCGGATATTGTCTTCCTCACGGGAGTGGGGAAAGTCTGGCCTATGGTCAGATCCCATAACATCCTGAATAATTTACACCATGTCCTAGATAAAGTCCCAGTCATCATGTTTTTTCCAGGCAATTATGACGGTGCAGAGTTGAGATTATTTAACAAGCTTAAAGATGACAATTATTATCGTGCGTTTCGATTAATCGAAAAGTAGGAATCGGGGGAGAAATCATGGAATTACAAGAGATCTATGCTAAACGGATCAGTAGAGATATCAAAGGGGTCATCAAAGTCGGTCAATTAGAACAAGCGGAAATATTTCAGGAGTTAGATGAGTATGTCGTGACGAAAGAACTCACCCGTCACTTTGCCGCTTTTTTTGATGCTTACACAAAGGGGATCAATCAACCGACCGATGAGATGGGAGTCTGGATCTCCGGTTTCTTCGGATCTGGTAAATCTCACTTTTTAAAGATCTTATCCTACATATTAGATAACCGTGAGGTGGCAGGAAAAGAAGCGGTCACCTTTTTTGACGGCAAGATTCAGGACCCTCTCTTACTTGCTAATCTTAAACGAGCAGGACAGGCCCCAGCGGATGTCGTATTATTTAACATCGATTCCAAAAGTGACTATGGCACAGGCAGTCAAAAAGACGCTATTCTCAAGGTGTTCATTAAAGTCTTCTATGAAATGCAGGGTTTGTATGGAAGTAAACCCTGGGTTGCAGATATGGAAAGCCTGTTAGTTAAGGAAGGAAAATACGAGGCGTTTAAAACAATCATTCAAGAGACGACCAATGATCTCTGGGAAAATCGCAGAAGACGAGTCTTGTTTGACAGAGATCTTATTGTGACTGCCCTAATGAAGGTGCGGAACTGTTCTAAAGAATCAGCTTTAGAATGGTTTAACAACAAGGACAACAATTTCACGATGAGCATCGGAGAATTTGCCTTGATGGTCAAAGCGTATCTGGAGGAAAGGGGGCGCGACCATCATATCGTCTTTCTGGTGGACGAAATCGGGCAGTACATCGGAGATAATACTCAGATGATGCTGGACTTACAAACTATCGTTGAGGAACTCGGTGCCAAATGTAAGGGTAAAGCTTGGGTAATCGTCACGTCTCAGGAAGATATTGATTCCGTCACCCCTAAGGTCAAAGGACGAGACTTCTCCAAAATTCAGGGACGTTTTTATACTCGCATCAACTTGTCTAGTAGCAACGTCGATGAAGTCATCAAGAAACGTCTTTTAGAGAAAACTCCCCCAGCGCAGGATACGTTAGGTCTGCTTTATGAAGAGAGTAATGCTAAGTTACGCAACACCATAGGCTTTGCTTCAGGTACTGCGGAAATGAAAAACTTTGCCGATAAAACAGATTTTATTGAGGTATACCCCTTTATCCCGTACCAATTCAACCTCTTGCAAAAAGTGTTTTCGGGCATCCGAAAACATGGTTCCTCCGGCAAACACCTTGCCGAAGGAGAACGCTCCCTGCTGAGTGCCTTCCAAGAATCTGCCCAAGCCTATCGAGTGAAATTAATCGGCACGCTTGTCCCGTTTTACTCGTTTTATAGTTCCATTGAAACCTTTCTGGATGGGTCAATCAGACGTGTGATTGACCAAGCTCGGGAGAACATCCAACTCCATCCAGAAGACCACGATGTCTTGAAACTCCTGTTCATGATCAAATACGTCAAGGAAATTCAGCCCAAGCTAGAAAACTTGGCAACCTTAATGGTCACGAAAATTGATGAGGATAAAATCACCCTCAAAGAGAGCATCGATAAATCCCTCAGAAGGCTAGTCCAAGAAACTCTAATCCAAAAAGACGGAGACGAATACACCTTCTTAACTGACGATGAGCAGGATGTCAACCGGGAGATCAAAAATATGCTGATCGACCCCGGCGATGTTAGCGGCAAAATCGGCGAGGTGATTTTCGAGGATATTTATCCGGACAAAAGGTACAAGTATAATAGCAAGTATGACTTCGCATTCAACCAACTGATTGATGATCGTCCCCGTGGCAAACAGGATGGGGGTATGGGGATTCGGATGATTACCCCCTTCTTCGACCACTACAGTGAATATGGAGAACAAGAATTTAAGAATTTATCGTTTGGTGGCGACAAAGTTATCGTGAAATTCCCGCCGGACGCAGACTTTTGGTATGAGATGGAAGAAGTGCTCAAGTTCGAAACCTATCGTACCAAAACAGCCTCGATTAGTTTACCGGAAACTGTCCGTGCGATTATTGACAACAAAACTAGGGAGTTGAAAACTAGAAAAGATCGAGTTAAGAGCTTACTGATTACAGCCATTACTGAAGCGGATATCTATATCAACTCCCAAAAAGTCGAGGTCAAAAGCGGACAACCCGTCGAAAAAATCAACAAAGCTTTCCTGTCAATGGTGGAAAGCATTTATACGAAGCTGAACTATATCAAGAAGTTCGTCCTGAACAACAGTGACTTGTGGCAAATCCTCACAGAGGATGATCGACAGATTAAGCTGATAGAGGATGAGTCCAATCAACTTGCCTTGGACGAAATTAATAGCTATATTGGCAGAAACCATGAACGAAACGTCCGAGTAACCATGAAAATGCTGCTCGACTATTTCAAGGCGGCACCTTATGGCTGGAAGGAAATCGACATTGCAGCCCAAGTAGTTAAATTATTCAAGCTTCAAGAGATCAAACTGCAGTACGGTGCAGAATATCTAGATATCTTGGATAAAGAAATCCTCAACTACTTGACGAAGAAAACAGAAGTAGAAAAACTAGTGATTATTAGAAGGGTCCTGGTTTCGGCGGAACTCTTGCTCAAAGCTAGAAATATCGGACGGAATGCCTTTGACCACAGCGCTCTGCCTCAGGACGAAGATAGCCTGATGAAGGGCTTGAAAGACATAATGGTCAAGGAAATGAGTGAAATATACGGAACGGCTAGCCGCTATCAGCATGGCAAATACCCGGGAAAGTCTGCCCTAGAATCCTGCCTGACTGTCTTGAAGGAACTCACTGAAATAAAAGTCGCCCTTGAATTCTACAATTCATTAATAGGCAAGGAAGAAGAATTAAGCCTAGTGATCCGAGATGTCAAAAAGGTCAAAGGTTTTTTCAAGAACCAACTCCCGCATTTCGAAAAAGCCGTTAAAATGTTGGAGATCTACAAAGACAATGAGACCTATGTCCTCGATAAAGAAATTAACGAAACAGTCGAGATTGTGAAGAGAATCGTAGAAGATCCTAACCCTTATGCGGAGATCATCCAATTGCCCGCTTTAGTTGCTAAATTCAATGACCGTTTTGTTCAATTACTCCAGGAGAAATGCCAACCAATCAAGGTGCAAATCCAAGCAGACTTTGCCCAAGTAAAGAATGAATTACGCAAATTCGAGTTAGATATAAATTTCCAAGCACAAATCAAAAAGCCCTTTGAGGACTTACTCGACAGAATTGACTCTGTCAATAATTTCTACAAAGCGATTGCCATGAAGACCGAAAGTGATATCTTAAAGTTAAGGTCCTTTGAAACAATCTCCGAAGCGACTAAACCAATAGATCTTCCCCCTAGCTCAGATCCACAGCCATACCCGGGGCCTGGAGTGAAAGTAACCCCACCCGCCAAAGTAAGGCCGTCTCGATATACGCAGCATCTCCATATCGCGGAGTTATTTACAACAGCACCCTTGATGACAACCGAAGCAGATGTGGACGCTTTAACAACTGATTTTGGAAATAAACTGAAAAGCTATATTCGGGACAATAAAAACGTCAGGCTTGTTTAAGGCACTTTCAAGAAAATAACCAGTCAGTATGCCAGTCTAAACACAGAAGTCAGGGATCGGAAGCCAGATGTGTCAGGACTTTGAATTCCCTTTCTGATCTCTGGCTCTGTAATCCGACCTCTGGAGAAATACCTCCTTGTCTGACGCAAAATATCCAAGGCATCTTTGAC
>LOEW01000013.1 GCA_001516045.1 Desulfosporosinus sp. BRH_c37 | reverse complement strand
GTATCTACTATGGGGCAGCGCTCTCCCCCAATATATTTGTAATACCACATCCAAGCTTCTGGGTTAATCGGCTCTCCCACCGAACCCAAGAGCCGTAAACTTGAAAGATCCCTACCTAAAGGATAGCTTTCCCCCCATTTCATAAACGTGCGAATCGCAGTTGGAGCGGTATATAGAATTGTAACTTTATATTTCTCGATGATTTCCCAATATCTATCCTTTTGCGGATAATCCGGTGCTCCTTCAAACATAACAACCGTTGCACCATTCGCTAATGGACCATACACCAAATAACTATGTCCTGTTATCCAGCCAACATCCGCAGTACACCAATAGACATCTTCTTCTTTTAGGTCAAATACCCATTGATGCGTTGTTGACACCCCAACCATGTAACCACCTACAGTATGAACAACTCCTTTGGGTTTTCCAGTTGTTCCGCTCGTATAAAGAATGAAAAGCATATCCTCTGCATCCATTGGTTCGGCTGGGCATACCAGCGAGACATTCTTGATGGCCTCGTGATACCACATATCTCTTCCTTCTAGCATATCCACAGGCTGGCTGGTTCGCTTGACGACGATAACCTTTTCTATACACGTTACATCGCACAGTGCTTGATCCACATTCGCTTTCAAAGGGATACTCTTTCCTCGACGATAGCTCCTTCCGAGGTCACAACAATCTTTGACTGAGCGTCCTGAATCCTGTCCTTCAGAGCTTCTGCACTAAATCCACCAAATACGACGCTGTGCGGAGCTCCAATTCTAGCACAAGCGAGCATCGCGATAGCTGCCTCTGGGATCATAGGCATATAAATTGTCACGCGATCGCCCTTGATTACCCCTAAAGACTTGAGCACATTTGCAAACTGAGATACCTCACGCTGAAGATCCTGATAGGTAAGCACCCTGCGATCTCCCAGTTCTCCTTCAAATATAAGGGCTGCTTTGTTGCGACGCGCTCCCTCTAAATGTCGATCTAAGCAATTATAAGCTGCATTTAATTTTCCACCGACATACCACTTGGCAAAGGGATGTTTCCATTCTAGAACTGTGTCCCATGGTTTAAACCAGTCCAACCGTTTCCCCTGTTCGTCCCAAAACTTCGTCTGGTTCTGCCCCAGTTCATGAATTTCAGGGTTTTGAATTATGGCCTTTGAACTAAACCCTGTAGGAGGGAAAAACAACCGTTTTTCCTCCAGTAATCCTTCACGGTGTTTCTCTTTCATATAGCACGCCTCCTATTTGTAATTTGTTATATCATATATATTAAACCTTTTATGTCAGAATGTTAAGAATATTATATTAACAGTTATGGATACTTGTCCCATCTGGTGAACCACTCTCCCTTAAAATGGAGGCGCATCAAAAGAGGCTACGAACTTTTCGTAGCCGATTATTATTTACCCAAGGTACTTTGCCACTGCAGCAGCGGTATCGTATTTGTTATTGCCCGAAAGTAAAACTTCGTTAGGATGTTTGGTTGTAGGCCCACCGATGACTATTAACTGTTTAGCATTCATGGCTTCGGCAGGAATTGAATGATCTGCTGGACGCACAAATATCGCGCAATCACCATTCTTAACCGCTACATCTGATCCGGCCCAATAATCCTCCTTCGTATACAACAACAAGGCAACTTTTAACATGTCGCTTCCCCCTTGTAAATCATTAAATAACCTATCCCAAGGAAATCCTGTTCCCGGACAATTTGATCTATTAACTGAGTCAATCCTATAATGCCCAATAATATTATCACGGGTTACCAGTATTCCTAATGTTCCGATCAGCCATCGATGTAAGGCTAGTGTAGCTTGGTACTGCACTTCAGACATTACGTCTCCGCTTTCTCCTTCGTGTTCAATACTAACTGTGTAATAATTCGGATTAACTCCGTCCTGAAGTAGTGGCCAATTCGGATTCTTTACCATACCATTTGCCCAAGCATGGTTATCCAAGTTAACATATTGGTGAATATCACCATTCTTGCCTACTCCGAAATGTGAACTAACTTTACTTACAGGATTCTTAAACCACGAATCAGTACCTATTAGAGTTCCGCTCATAATGTGATTTACAATCGCAATAATTTTATAGCCCATAGGGCTACTAAAGTTTGGAGAACCTATCCATATAATGTTTGGTTTATCCATTTGTACTCTCCTTTCTCACCATAATACGTACAAAGATTAAGAAATGTCACTTCCACAAAATCGTTCCACTGTAACCATTCCAACATCCTTATTCGGGCCAACATTTGGTCCTCTTTTTCGTAACCTCATAGTAAATTATTTTGGCAACCTTTGTTGCTTGGTAGTATAATAGTTCTCTAAAGGTAGGATCAACCCGTTAATACCTGCGATCAAGGAGATGTTAAGTTTAATGTTTTTTTTTGATATTGACGGAACCCTTTTTGATCACCAGTCCGCCGAAAAAGCTGGAGCTCTTGGTTTCTTAGAACAACGCCGGAGAATTATAAATATTCCTGCCGAGCGCTTTTTACTGCTTTGGTCTAATTTAACTGAGAAATACTATCAGCTTTATTTGGAAGGTAATCTTTCCTTTGGCGAACAACGACGTGCGCGTATCCACGAGTTGTACAGTTTAGTCGGTCGAACAGTAACCAACGAAGAAGCTGATCGGGCTTTTCATGACTTTTTGACGTATTATAAGCGGGCATGGGTTGCTTATCCTGACGTTATCCCTTGTCTGAAGGAACTACAAAACAAGAACATTGGCCTTGGGATAATTTCCAATGGCGACTTCAAACAACAATCAGATAAGCTACAGCATGTAGGAATTAGACACTTCTTTTCTGTGTTTGTGACTTCAGGGGATGTGGGATATTCCAAACCGGATAAACGCATCTTTATCGAAGCTTGTGCCAGAGCGAATAAAGAACCTGGCCAGTGCTTTTATGTGGGTGACTTACTCGACACCGACTTTGTCGGTAGCACGTCAGCCGGTATGAGAGGGATTTTGCTTAACCGACAGGGCATTTTCCTACCATCTTCAACAGATATTCCGGTGGTTAATAATTTAGCTGAGCTAATAGAACTGTTATGGGATTATGGAAAATGAGGCAGTGGTTCTTGAGCAAGAACCACTGCCTCATTACAATTTATTCACTATCTATTCTATTCATAATCCTTGAAGCTTATTTTTTCAAACCAGTTTTCTCATTGAATTGCTCAATCAGTTGATCAAGTTCCGGTCCCATTTGATGTAACTTACCCCAATATTCGTCATAATCGTACCATTGGGCATTCAGCTCACCCATATCATACTCTTGTTGTTCAATCCAAGTATAGTACTTGAGATTATGAATGCGCTTCTTACTCTGGTATGTTAACTCTTCCATACTGTCGGTTCTGACGCCTAAAACATTTCTGTTATGGTCAACGGCAGCATTAAGCGAACTATATTCATTCCCTCTCTCTGCTTCCATTTCTTGTAATCTCGACTGATACATTTCCGCAGAGTCCGTAAGAACTGTCATAATAATATCATTTTCAGTTAGCTCATAGTATTTGGCAAATTTTATGCAGGATAGAATATTGGCTGCTCCAGAGATCCCTACCCAGGAAAGCTTTGCAATGACCTCTTCAGAAATCCCTTGCCCTCTTAAATAGTCTTGTCCGGAAGGTTCATTTAAGAGACGGAACATCCCTAAACTATCATTATCATCAATCGCGATGACCATATCCGTATTTTTCACGTTATGGATCCACGGTATATGTTTATCCCCGATTCCTTCAATTCTATGGTCACCAAAACCATTGTTCAGTAAGGTTGGACATTGCAAGGCTTCCCCAACTGCAAGTTTAGCATGAGGATATTGATCTTTTAAGTAATCTCCGCTCCCGAGTGTGCCAGCCGAGCCTGAAGTTAAGCATATCCCTGCTAATTTTCCCTTGGAGCCTGCTTCAGCTTTTATGATCTCATGCATGGCATTACCGGTGACTTCATAATGCCACAAGTGATTACCCAGTTCTCCGAATTGATTAAAGATCACAACATTATCTCGGGTTCTTCGGAGTTCCCAGGTTTTATCATAAATTTCTTTGACATTACTTTCACAGCCAGGCGTGGCGATCACTTCACCGGCGACTTTATTCAGCCATTCAAAACGCTCTTTACTCATATTCTCCGGTAAAATTGCAATCGACTTACACCCTAATAAGGCAGAATTATAGGCTCCGCCACGGCAGTAGTTCCCAGTTGAAGGCCAAACTGCTTCATGATATTTTGGATCGAATTGCCCAGTCACTAAACGAGGTACTAAACAAGCAAAACTCGCTCCAACTTTGTGAGCTCCTGTCGGGAAATACTTTCCTGCCATAGCGATAATTCTTGCTTTCACCCCTGAAATTGCAGAAGGGATTTCAACATAGTTTGGTAACGTATTGTATAAGCCGCCTTCTTTAACCGGTTGGTTTTTCCAAGAAATTCTAAACAAGTTAATGGGGTCAACATCCCATAACCCAGTCTTCTTTAACTTTTCTTTTACTGTTGTAGGTATCTTATTTGGGTCCTTCATCTGAGCCAAGGTAGGGATAACGATGTTTTTTTCTTTTACACTCTGCACTGTCATTTTAAGCTGCTCTTCATTAATGGTTAAATCGATCAAATTTCTCATTTTTGTCCTCCTTTTCTTTATGAAGGTATCCATAAGACCCCTACACTACCAGCGAAAGGGGTTCGCGCACATTGCGAAAACCCCTTAGAATTCCTATATATTTAAAAAGTCGTGGGCCAGAGTAAGAATCAACCCATCACGTTATTGTGACGTTCAAGCGATCTGGCACCATTCGAGAATAGTATGGGCCAAAATCTTTGTACTCTGAATCAGATCATCAATATTGACCCACTCGTTGTTGGCGTGCATCTGTTCTGTCATCCCTGGTCCAAAAATAACTGTTGGGGTATTCCCATAGCAGTTCATAAAGCGAATATCTGCGGCACCCTCACGACCACTGATAACAGGTTCTTTTCCCACAACTTTCCCAAACTGTTGGCTCAAGGTCTGAACGATGGGGCTATCCACAGGGATCTCCGATGGTTCGGCGAAGTATCCGGTATAGATGACTTCAGGGGGATGCTCTTTTAACCAGGGATCGCTGGCGACTTTCTCGCATATAAACTCGATGAACTCTGCCTTGACTGCTGCCGAATCCTCTCCTGGAAGTGTTGCCATGGAGCCTTTCAACAGGCAACTATCAGGGAACGCGCTATGGTAAGAGCCGCTCTCAAATACTCCCACCATACAGGGGATAGCACTAAGAACGTCCGGATACAAGGGATGGCTCTGCTTTTCGACCCGCAAACGTTCGAAGTCGGCGACAGCCTGGGTAACTATGTACCCTTTCTCGATCGCGTTGATCCCCTCCCATCGGCGCTGAATACCCGCGGCTAGGCCTTGGACCTTAATCTCAAACCAAATTCGCCCGATGGAGCCGGGCTGGACCCGCATACTCGAAGTTTCACAGCAAATTCCGGCATCGGCCTTGTACCCTTTCATCACACAGGCCAGGGTACCGTTACCAGAGAGTTCCTCGTCCACTGTATATTCTAGGATCACGTCCCCCCTTAACTGGATACCAGATTCTATAATAGCTTTAACAGCCATGGTCATAGCCGCAAGCCCTGACTTCATGTCGGAAGCTCCACGTCCATAGAGGCGACCGTCTGCAAGATCACCAGACCAGCATCCGTGTTGCCAGCTCTCCGGAGCACCCGCTGGGATTACATCTACGTGTCCATTGAATAGTAGAGACTTTCCTCCCCCTGCGCCATTAAGGACTCCCACAACATTAGGCCGCCCCTCGTACCCGCGGGATACTTCCACGAAAGCGGGGTGTTTACGCAAGTCGTCTAAGGATGGCTCAAAAACGTCAACGACCAAACCCATTTCCTTTAGCTGCTTGGCAATCAATAGTTGTATAGGGCCCTCCTCTCCGGTTACGCTCGGGACTCGCAGCAACTCCTGAAGAAAGCTAACAACGCTCGTCCTGTTTTGTTCGATCCATTGGTTTATCTGCTGACTATAGTCCATGAATTTACCTCCCATCCGTTCTTATCCTTTCCGACATACCGATAGGGATACAACATCGATCAATTTTGGCATGCTTGTTCCTCCAAAGCCGCAAGGATCTTTTCCGGTGTAATCGGCAAGCTGAAGATACGCACCCCAATGGCATCATATACTGCATTTACAATAGCCGCTGCAGTGGGAATAATCGCTCCTTCCCCGATCCCTTTCGCACCAAAAGGTCCCTTGGGATCTGGGTCTTCTACAAGATAAGTATTTACTTCCGGCACATCCTGACTGGTAGGCAGAAGATATTTCGTCAAGGAAGGTGTAGTAGTTATACCCTTTTGAAGAACAACTTCTTCCATAATGGCGTACCCCATGCCCTGGGCTATTGCCCCCTCGATTTGTTGTTCTACATTTTTGGGATTAATAGCCTTGCCACAGTCGTGCGCCGCCCCTACCCTTAACACAGTCACTTCACCGGTGTCTGTATCCACTTCCACATCGGCTACTTGGGTTGCGTAAATGTAAGTTGCATAGGCATCCCCTTGATTCGTGTCGTGGTCTACATCGGCAGTGGTATTGTCGTACCAAGCAAAACCAAGGAACTGTTTTCCACGTTGATGAGCTTCCCAAGCCAAAGTAGCAAAAGACATAGTCTTACTTGAATCACTCAGGCAAGTAACCTGGCAATCTTTTATAAAAATGTCCTCTGGAGAGCATCCAAAAATTTCTGCCGCCAATTTTACTAGGTGTGATTTTGCGTTTGCAGCTGCCAGCTTAACAGCGTTGCCAGAAACGAACGTCTGACGGCTGGCGGTACTTGCCAAACTGTCTGGAGTAACAGCAGTGTCAGCACTGATAATGCGTACATCTTCGTAGGCGATACCCAGTTCTTCCGCTGCTATTTGACAAAAGATAGTATCCGTACCCTGACCTATGTCGCACACGCCACTCAACAAAGTCGCCGTCCCGTCGTCAGCAACCTCAATGTAAGCTGCGGAATGATCAGGTCGGCTAAAACCGTACCCAACTCCATAGAGATTACATCCTATTCCTCTGCCATACTTTTTCACTCCTTAACACCTCCTGGCAAGTCATATTTTTCCATATGCTCCTTAGCCCGCAATAAAGTTTCGTAAAAGCCTATGCTGCTCTCAAACACTTGCCCAGTAGAGTTTGCCAACCCAGGCCTCAAGGCGTTCTTCATCCTGATCTCGAGCGGACTTAGATTCAATTTCTCCGCCAAAATGTCCATCTGAGACTCATGGGCAAAAGAAGCTTGCAAAATTCCAAAGCCACGATATGGCCCGGAAATTGTATTATTTGTATAGACAGCATAGGTATCAACGGAGATGTTAGGTACAAAGTAAGGCCCCGCTAAATGCAAACCAGCCTTCTTAGTAATAAAATGACCGATCGAGCAGTAAGCACCTTTATCACTGTACACTTGACCCTCGACCGCCATCAATTTGCCATCCTTCGTAGCACCGGTCTTCACCAAGATCCGCATGGGATGCCGTTTGGTGGAACAAACCATCGATTCTTGTCGAGACCATATCACTTTCACCGGGCGTCTTGTCTTCACGGCCAGCAAAGCGGCCTGAATCTCGGTCGTAATGTCGTCTTTTCCTCCAAAAGCACCGCCAGTTGTCATTTGAATTACGCGCACCATATTCATCGGCATATTGACCACCGGAGCGATTTGTCTGCGGTCCCGGAACGGATACTGGGTAGAAGTCCAAACCGTTAAAACGCCGTCAAAGCCAAGGTGCGCGACTGAACTCTCTGTTTCAATATAGGCATGTTCAACACGTTGGGTTTGATAGACATTTTCAATGATAATATCACTTTCGGCGAAGCCTTGGGCCACATTACCTTTGTTTAATGCAGTATGTTGCAAAAGATTCCCCTGTTCGTGTACTTGCGCAGCTCCTTCTTTAAGCGCATCCTCCACCGTAAAAACACCGGGCAATTCCTCGTATTCCACTTTGATCCGTCGACAGGCCTCCTCTGCAAGTTCCAGCGAGTCTGCCGCGACCAAGACAAGGGCATCTCCCATCATGCGCACTTTATCCCCAGCCAGTACCGGCTGGTCTGCTATCGCTAGTCCAAAACGGTTAATTCCCGGAATATCTTTTGCAGTAAGGACTGCATGTACTCCATGCATAGCCTGGGCAGCGGCAGTGTCGATGCGGACTATTTTAGCGTGCGGGTAAGCACTACGCAAAGCTTTCCCGAACAGTAACCCGTCGAACTTCATGTCGCCAGCGTATACAGCTTGCCCCATTGCTTTAGCTTCAACATCTTTTCTTTTCACACTTTGGCCAACTATAGAATAATCCATTACTCAGCACCTCCTGCCGCAATTTGGACTGCCTTGACTATTTTTTGATAACCAGTGCAGCGACAAATATTACCGGAGAGGCCACGCTTGATTTCTTCCTCAGTAGGTTGTGGATTAACATCTAAGACGGCTTTAGCCGACAAAATCATACCAGGTGTACAATAACCACACTGAATCGCACCAGCATCTACAAAGGCCCGCTGTAGTTTGCTTAATTCTTGGCCATCACTGACACCCTCAATTGTGGTAATGGAATGCCCATTGAGCTGACCGGCCAGCACCAAACAGGAATTCACAGGCTTGCCGTCCATCAGGACTGTGCAGGCACCACATTCCCCTTCTCCACACCCTTCTTTGGTACCGGTAAGGCCCAAGACCTCACGTAGGATGTCTATTAATCGCATGGTGGGTTCTATTTCAACAGTTAGCGGTTTGCCATTAATAAAAAAGTTAATCGTTTTCACATTACCACCTCCCGCATTCTGTTCCGATTTTGGCTATAGCACGCTTAAATGCGGCTTTGGAAATCGTCTTTTTATAAGCAGCGGTAGGTCGGCTACCAAGCTTATCGGCAACCACCTGAGCAAGCAACTTTCCTGCCGCAGTAAAAAGCTCCGAGGTTACTTTCTGGCCCTCTAATAATTTCTCTACTTGAACTACCCGATACGCTGAAGCCCCTACTGCCCCTACAGCCAAGGTAACCTTGCCTAACTCCCCGTTGTCTTTCAGATTGACTGTAAGCCCTAGATTCAGGCGGGCAATAGCCAAGGCTTTACGCCGCCCTAATTTTACGAAGGTTCCATAAGTAAAGGAAGGCGGGAGCGGTATCACGATATAAGTAAGAATTTCATCACTGGCAATATTGGTCTTATTACTGCCGATTAACAGGTCGCCCACTGCTACTTCTCGTTCTCCACGACCGCTTGTCAAAACCACCTTGGCCTCTAGAGCAAGAAGTGCCGGGATACTATCGGCAGCGGTAGCTGCATTAGCTAGATTTCCGCCGATGGTACCAGTGTTACGGATCTGGGGTGAACCGACAGAACTGGCTGCTAGGGCCAATAAAGGCATGTACTTACGGATCAATGGGTCGTTCTCAATCACCGTATAGGTTGTCATGCTGCCAATTACTAAAGTACCATCTTTTTCCGCAATTCCCCGGAGTTCTGCAATATACCCTAAGTCAATAATGTATTCTGGAGCCAATTTGCCTTCCCGTAACTGAATGATCAAATCCGTCCCGCCGGCCAGGATTTTAGTGGTATGTGGCGATTTACACAAGTCCTCTATGGCCTCTTCCACCGTCGCCGGCTGAAAATAATCCAAAATCCGCAAGGACAGTCCCCCCTTATTCCCTCAATAATTAATGCGAAAAACCATTTAATTTAATTTAAATTAAATTTAGTTTAGATTAACTATACTACGTAATGGTTGTTGTTAATCATAATTATTTTAATTCAACGGCTCCACTCGGACACCACTGTACGCAGGCTCCACATCCATCGCAATCCGACTTATTTACCTGATAAGCCGTTCCGTTTCCGGAAATAGCTCTGTACATGCAAACTCTTTGACAAATACCGCAGTTGGTGCATTTATCCTCATCGATACGCGCAAAGAGCGGCGGTAACTTCGCTAACTCTTCCGTAGTCGTAATATAGGGAAGGGCAATGCCCCGAATTTCATCAAGAGACTGATAGCCTTTCTTGTCCATCCAGTTTTCGAGGTCTCCGAGCCACTTTCCGATAACGTCATAACCATTCCACATCACGGCAGTTGCCGTTTGGACAGTGGTAGCACCCAGCATAATGTACTCGACGATTTCTTTATAGCTCATCACCCCGCCAATTGCAGAAATAGGTAGATCGACGGCACGTGCCACTTCTGACAAGTGTCGCATGACGATTGGTTTAATGGCCGGACCGGAATAACCGCCATAACCGCGCAACAGAGGAAGTCCTGTTTCGATATCGACCCCAGCAAAAGAACGCACTGAGTTACTGATCGAGATCCCTTCTGCTCCGGCTTCTTTAACTGCTTTGGCAACTTCCACCATGTCAAAGACTGTCGGTGTGAGTTTAACCGTTAAAGGTATTTTAGCCGCACTCTTAGCAGCCTTGACTTGCTTAAAAGTGAGCTCAGGACTCTTGCCAATATGCATGCCTACTCCAGCTGCTGGCATGGGGCAGGATACGTTTAACTCGAACAAATCGACCATACCAGTGGCTTGGATCTCGTCCACCAATTGAGCCGTATCGTCTGGGTTCGGCATAGCCAAGATACTAACCTGAATCACCGCTCCCCCCTCTTTAGCCACGAGTAAATCTTCTTTAACCCACGCATCTCGAGTTTTTGTCGTAAAAAGCTCTAAATTAACCATACCCATTGGCCTACCAGCAGTCCGCATTATATGAAAGCGGCCATTGCGCGGATGAGCTGCCCAGTCTTGGACAGGCCCAATCGTCTTTGGAATAACCCCGCCAATACCAGCTAAGCCTGCTATTTTCATGCCTTCCCCGTCCCAGCTTGGTGTGGCGGATGCTAAAACCAAGGGATTCTTGAATTCTACGCCTGCAAAATTGACTTTTAGATTTGCCATAACTCTATTCCACCTTTCTTATATAAACATTGCTTACTCTACAAGAAAGATTCTCTCTTCAAGGTACATAATCCTTTGGACCAATTATATAAAATAATTATAGAATATCTGTATAAAAGCTATTTTATAACTATTTTCTATACCTTGAAACAATTGATCTAGTAATATTTAAATGGCCACAGCCTATTGCAAGCTATGGCCATTTAAATTGAATATCCGAGCTTTATGCTAAATTCTTCTTCAGATAGCTTTTTGCTTATTTAACCAGTTGGGTCTTACCTTGGACAACTTGGACTAAGAAGTCTTTGATTTGGCTTTGTCCCTTCTCATCGAATTTAACACTCAAACCAATTCCGTCAAACTGAACTTCTTTCAGGGCTTGTTGAATCTTCTGGGAATCCTCACTAGTGCCAGCCTTTTTAAGGGCTTCTGAAATCGTGTAAATCCCATCGAACCCTTTGGCACCTTCAAGGATACCGATATGCGGTTTCTTATCTGCGTTCCAAGCCTCGTTAAATTTCTTAGCGCGGGTTGGATTGGGTGTCATATCCGGTATCCAAGCTACATTCTGCTGGACAGAATAAACTCCCTCGGCGGCATCTTTAGCTATTTCCAAAAGAGCATCTGAAAAATTACTGCCCCCTGTGGTAACGATCTTCTGGGTCATTTTCAGTTCTTTAACTTGTTTGATGATCAGTGATATTTGGGAGACTTCACTGTTAATAATGATGGTATCGGCCTCAGAGTTCTTAATTTTAGTCAGTTGCGGATAGAAGTCAGTGGAATTATCAGCCACGAACTCTGTAGAAACCACTTCCGCTCCTTTCTCCTTAAGAACATTAGTGTAAGCAGCGGCCCCGCCTTTTCCCCAGTCGTTGTTGACAGCAATGATTGCCGCTTTCTTTACTCCTACTTTGGAAATGAGGGCATCCTGGGCCCCTGCTGCTTCTTGGTCGCTTGTCGGACTAACTCGGAAAACGTATTTGAAACCGGAATTTGTAACCTTAGGCGAGCTAGCTGTCTCTACTACTAGCGGTACTCCAGCTTTTTCTATAATTGGTAGTACTGCCAAAGTCGGTGAACTGCCCCAGGCCCCCATGATTACTTTGACATTGTCGTTGTTAATAAGCTTGTTAGCCACATTTACAGCTTCGGCTGGGTCGTTTTTGGAATCGTAAGTTTTCAACTGTACTTGGCGACCATTAATGCCACCATCTTCATTAATAAACTTGACTGCGTATTCGGCACCCCATACGACATTTTGTCCTGACCCCGCAACCGGACCTGATAGCGGTTCAATAACACCAATTACGATTGGCGGTTTGCTTTGCTCGCCTTTGCTCTCGGCTTTCTGCGAACAGCCAGAGAGGATTAATGAGAAAGCGAGGATAATAACCAAACTGATGACCGAAAGGGACTTGCGCTTATTTAACAATTTACTCTACCTCCTCGTTGTTCATCTTTTTCCCAAGGACCTGACTGTTAATTTGTTTTTTAGTTAAACTTGAGTATTTAACAACTGCCTTCACCTGCCCGATTAAGCCTTTTGGCATTCCTCCTCTCCATGTTGACCAAGATAAATTTGCCTAACCCGGTCATCGTTAAGTAATTCACCTGCATTTCCTTCTAAGACAATAGTGCCGGTATCCATCAGATAACCGCGATCAGCGATACGCAGAGCAACATTGGCATTTTGCTCTACCAGCAAAATACTAAGTCCAGTTTTCTTTAACTCTAAGATGATCTCAGCCATGTTTTCAACAACAATTGGTGCCAGGCCCAGCGAGGGTTCATCAAGCAGTAAAAGACGAGGACCACACATCAAGGCCCGTCCGATCGCCAACATCTGTTGTTCCCCTCCGCTAAGACTGCCAGCTAACTGATTATAACGTTCTTTCAAACGGGGAAATAAATCGAAGACGCGATCCATTTCTTGAAGTACTACTTTTTTGTCCTTACGAATATAAGCACCCATTTGAAGGTTCTCCTCCACTGTCAGCTTAGGAAAAACATGGCGCTCTTCCGGTGATAAACCAACTCCCCGCTTAACCATCTGATAAGGGGGTAGGCCTGTGGTCTTAGCGCCCTCTAAAATTACCTGGCCACTTTCTGGTTTGAGCAACCCGGAAATTATTTTAATGGTCGTGCTCTTCCCTGCTCCGTTCGAGCCAATCAGGGTGACCAGTTCTCCTAGGCGGACTTCCAGTGAAATTCCTTTAAGGGCTTCCACTCTACCATACTTGGCAACAATATTTTCCAGTTTTAACATGCTGCACCACCTAAATAGGCCCTGATTACTTCCGGATGATGGGCGATTTCGTCAGGCTTGCCCTCGGCTATTTTCTCACCGTGATCCACAACCATAATGCTGGAAGACAACCCCATGACTAATGGCATATCATGTTCAACCAAAATAATTGTTACTCCGCTTTCTTGAATTTTGCGGATTAAGTTAGAGAGATTTCTTTTTTCCGCCGAGTTTAATCCAGCAGCAGGCTCATCAAGCAGTAGGATAACAGGCTCCGCTGCTAGGGCAATAGCTATTTCGACTAGGCGTTGAGCCCCATACGGCAGGTTTCGTCCGTAATCGTCTTTAAACGCTGTGATCCCAGTGAACTCTAGAACTTGATCGACCTTACTCAACAAGCGCTGCTCGTTCACTTTAAACTTATTGGTGCGTAGAAGTATGTCCCAGATACTTGCTTGATTACCTTTATAAGTACCGGTAAGTACTGCCTCTTTAACGGTAATCCCTTGAAAAATAGTTGTATGCTGGAAGGTACGAACAATTCCCCGTTTAGCAATCTGATCCGTTCGCCAACTAGAAATATCTTCTCCTTTAAAATTGATTACTCCGACCTTGTTTTGAAAGCCGGTGATGGCGTTAAATAAGGTAGTTTTTCCAGCTCCATTCGGACCAATCACCGTAAAAATATCCCCATGATCCACTCCGAAGTTAACTTTATTTACAGCAACTAAGCCTCCAAAGGTTACCGTCAGGTCCACAACTTGTAAGAATGACATAATTTGTCCCCCTCCATTTCCTCAGTTCTTTGGACACCTATTGCGAGCGAGCCACACTTTTCAGTTTAGTTCTCAGAAATGGGAAGAAACCCTCTGGAAAGTAAGTTATGGTTAGGATAATGATAATGCCATAGATTGCCATCCGATACGATTCCGCTGAGCGCAGCAGTTCGGGGAGAATTGTAAATACAACTGCCCCAACGATTGGTCCGACAAACGTCCGTCGTCCCCCGGAAATAACCATAACTAGCATCGTAACTGTGTATGTCAAATAAAAGAGATCAGGGCTGATAAAGCTGATGTAATGAGCATAATATGCTCCACCTAAACCAGCAATTCCCGCACTCAACAGTAAAGCACCAAGCGTAAATCGATAAACATGGATGCCTATACTTCCGGCAAGTTTCTCATTCTCGGAAATCGCGATCAGCGAACGTCCGATGGACGAGTTGATTAAACGATAAACTATCAGGAGGACTAGGCCAACCAAAGCCCAAATTAGAAAGTATGAAGTTTGCATCGGACGCAAGAGATTATCGAGAGAGGGAATATTAATTGGGGCAATTCCGGTTAAACCGCTAGGCCCTCCTGTCAAACTTTCCCAGTTAATAGCTACTAGTTTAAGAACCTCCGCAAAGGCCAGAGAAGAGAGGACAAAATATGCACCGCGTAATTGTAAAGTAACCCTGCCCAGAAAATAGCTTGCCAATGCAGACCCAATTACGCCCATAGGTAAAGTAACATAAAGCGGTGCGTTATAGCGAACACTTATGATGCCGGCTGTAAACGCTCCAATTCCAAAAAAAGCAGTGTGGCCTAGTGGTGTTTGTCCTGTGTAGCCCAACACCAGGTTTAAACTAGTAGAGAGAATAATCCAGATCCCAGTCATAATGCCAAGGTGTAAAAGGTAATTGGATTTTGTCAGAAAAGGATAAACCACAATAACCAACAAAGCGACTAGGAAAAATAATCTATTTTTCATATAATAATCTCTCCTTAATTATCTCCTGTAAGCCACTTCGGTTTAGTGACAAGGACAATTACGATAAGGATAAAACCTATTGCATCCTTATAACCGGAAGAAATGTAGGCTGAGCCAAGGCTTTCAGCTACCCCCAATAAAAGGCCGGCTATGATCGCGCCCGGGAAGTTACCCAAACCACCAGTTATGGCTACCGCAAAGGCCTTGGCGTTTACCTGGTCCCCCATAGTTGGTAACAAAACGTAAATCGGAGCCAAAAGTATACCCGCCAGAGCTGCCATTAAACTACCTGCAATAAAAGTCAGGCCGTATATGTGATTAATATTAATACCAACTGCCGAGGCCATTTCCCTGTCTTGAAAAGTAGCCCTGACCGCCGTGCCTAACTTGGTTTTTTGTAGAAACAGCCCAAACAACAGAATAACAACGATGGCAATTACAGCAATTATCAGTCGCACAGGGGTCACGACGATTGCTCCGATTTGAATCGAACTCATGGACATGCCTAGGCTTATATTCTTAGGCGTACCTCCCCAGATCAGGAGAGCGACATTTTGCATTAAGATAGAGAGCCCTATCGTCAGGATCATGCCGTTATCCAAGGGTTTGTCACGCATACGGCGCAGCAAAAACCTTTCAACTACCAAGGCAAAGACTGCAACGAACACTAGAGAAAGAATAATGGACGGTACATAACCTATATGCAATATTCCGAAAGTCGTAAAAAGGAAAAAAGCACCAAGCATGTAAAACTCACCGTGGGCAAAATTCACTACGTTCATGACGCCAAAGATGAGGGTTAGCCCAATACCCATCATGGCGTATGTACCGCCGATAATGAGGCCATTAATAATATTCTGAATTAACTGTATCATTTGGTTCCCCCTCCGTCCCATTAAGAGAGTTATTGTGGCTATCTTTTTTAATTGATGTTGCTCGATAGCTATTCGTAGTATAATACTCTATTTCTCCATAATACACCGTATTCCTTTGTACCAATAGTACAGTTCTGTGACTTTATAGTTGTATTTAGTCGAATAGACGACGCTATCCTTCCTTTTCCTGGGTAGAGAGCCCACTCATAATTATTCAATAATTCCCCGCCGGACACCACTGAACTCTGGTGCCTCTTGAGTTCCACTCCGCAAAATTTACTTTTAGATTTGCCAATACTCTACCACCTTTCTAATCGAAAATTGTGATAACTCTACGAGTAAGATTCTCTTTTTCTGGAACATATTCCTTTAGACCAATTAAACAAAATTTTGGTTAAATATCTGTATTTGCCATAAGAAATCGACCATGAAACCCGATTTTTATGAGACTTACACATATTTATTGTGGGTACTTTGCAAGACTTGGCTTAGTTTCAACCCCAGTTGGAGATTAAATCTATGCTCCGGGTCATTCATGCTAAACCCAGTGATTTCTTCGACCTTACGAACTCGGTATAGGACCGTGTTCTTATGGATGAACAACTGCTCTGCTGTAACACGCAGATTACAGTCGCACTTAAAGTAATGAATCAGAGTCTTTAACAACTCACCGTTGTTTTGTCTATCATGGGCGATAACTTTTCCTAGCGTGCGCTCAAAAAAACTTTGCATGGAAGATGACTCCTCTAACTCAAATAAAAAGGAGAATGCGCCTAGGTCCTCAAAAAATGTGATACTGCTGTCTACGTACATAAAATTAGTAATTCTAAGTGCGTCCAAAGCTTCTTCATAAGACTTTTTAATCAAGCGTACAGCTTCAATACTACGCCCAACGCCAACGGACAGCTTTAACTTTGGCCATTTGGCTGCAGCCTGGGTTTGGAGTTCCGCCATTTTATTTCGTAGTACGGTTAAGTCGTCCCGAAGCGAAATCCGCACCAGCCCTATGATATTATCGCTTTTAGCCAACAACATCGCCCCACCCGAAAAATTCCGAAAGCAACGCTGTACGAACTGAAAAAAGTCACTTTTCAGTTGTTGCCCTATACCGAGACGACCATTCTCAGCCATAGCATCCATGTTGATAACAAACACGATGGAACGGGAAGACAGATTAAAGTTGAGGTAACCCGCCCGCCGAATCACGTCCTCTTCAGACCGGAAATTTCCACTAATTAAGTCTTCCAACAATTCGACCCGGATCTGCTTCTCTGTTTCATATACAATTCTTTGCTTGAGGAATTCAAGGGCAATAATGGTGGAGGCATGCTCGATAGCCATTACATCCTGGCTATCGAGCGTCCGGTGGGTTTCCAGAATAATTAGAAAGCCGTGCAAACTACCATTAACGTCAATGCGCACAATAACCAATGGTTGCTCAGTTTCTTCCAGGTTAAGGGTAAAATGATGATGACGATGCGGATTAAGCGAAAATAATTGTAATTTTTCCTTTTCCAAATGGATTAAAATGTTCTTCTCATACTCTTCCGAGATATAACCGTTGGTTTGAGGTGGCCAGGCGCTAGCGGTTAAATCGCCATTACCATCAACGATTAAAACCGGATTACCTACTAACTCGACAAGGACGTGACATACACTGGGCAGACCGTTCCCACCCAGGACTATTTCCAACATCCTGTTGTGAATCTCTTCAGACTTCTTTAACTTGGCAAACTGGTTGTTGATTAAGTTTTCAAAGATCGGAACCATAAAGTCCATATACGGTCGATCCTGAGGCAACTCAATCAAAGGCAGTCCAACTTCATCGGCGTATTCCAATATATCATCCGGGATCTTTAGAAAATACTGTCCGAGTTTTATACCAAAAGCGGCCACGCCTTTAGCTGCTAGCTCATAAATAAGCTGTCGCCGGTCTTCGCTACTGTCTTTGATAGCAAATCCCGAGGAAACTAGCAGTTCCCCTCCTTTCATCCATTTGGTAACTTCTGGAACCTCCATAATATTAACGAATCTTATCGCGTTATCTAATCCTTGGTGGCCTGCTACTACTTTTGCGTCGTGTAGTGCCTCTACTTGCAATGCTTGCCTTACTGTAATACCCACAATATTGCCCCTTTCCGGATTTCTTACTAAGTATTAATAATAATTTAGTTTGGGAACTCCTAATAGATAAAAAATATATTCTTCAAAATAGTCTAAAATCCTTTGTACTATTAGTACAATAAATCTGCTTCTAATTACACGCATATCCCAAAGTACAATTAAAAACGAGAACTAACTATCAAGATAGTTAGGTTCTCGTTCATTCATAAACCGTTTACAATAAAAGAGATTCTTCACACAAGGCAAAGAATCTCTTTTTTCTTTACTTAAATATAGTTACAGACTGTCTCCAAAATCTTCTCGGAACTTATTGACCAGCTGAGTTTGCCAGTCAGAAACTGTTCCTAATCTTCCGAAGAAAAACCGTAAGATCTTCGGCTCTTCTATAAACTTTAACCCCCCAATTAACTTACGGTTTTCATAGAGCCACCCAATACGGTCAACCGCATACTTCACTTGGGAGAGTGTAAAGACTCGACGGGGCATAGCTAAACGTAATAGCTCCATATTTGAAAACGTTTCTTTTCCGTTTTCATCTCTTTGTTCAGACAATGTTCCCCGCTCCATACCACGAACTCCACTCACGATAAATAGAGCTGAGGCTAATGCACCTGCGGGATATTGATTCTGAGGAATATGATCGACAAATTCCAATGCATTGAGATGGCAACCTAAACCACCGGGCGGGGTGACGACGGGTACTCCTTTTTTTAGAAGTTCCTCTGTCATAAACGCAATGAATTGTGGTCCTTGATTGATCATATTCTCATCCATGGTTTCCTCTAGACCAACCGTCATGGCCTCCATTTCACGAACCGACATTCCGCCATAGGTTAGAAAGCCTTCATAAAGCGGTAAAAACTCACGGATCTTCAGATAGATTTTCTCATCATTTGTGCAGATCGCACCACCGCGAGCGCTCCCTAATTTACGAGCCGAAAAGTAGATAATATCCGAAAGATCTGAGAGCGCAGAAGTTATTTCGCGGATGCTCATTTCTTTACATTGTTCTTCCCTAGTTTTAATGAAATAAAGATTATCTGACAAGAGGCTGGCATCTAAGAGAATCAAAATTCCATGCTTGGCGCAGACTTCTCTGACTTCCTGCATGTTCTTCAGAGAAAAAGGCTGTCCCCCAATCAGGTTTGTACCTGCTTCTAAACGAACAAAGGGCACATTTTCAGCGCCATACTTTTCTATAACTGCATTTAACTTATCGATATCCATGTTCCCTTTAAAGAGATCCTTACTATTGATCTGAAATGCCTCATCAATAGGAATTTCTTCGATAGAACCCCCATTTATAACAATATGAGCTTTCGTAGTCGTGAAATGATAATTCATCGGCACGACTGACCCAGGCTTTACAAAGATTTGTGAAATAATATTTTCAGCGGCTCTCCCCTGGTGAGCTGGCAGAAAATACTTTTTACCAAAAATCTCAATCATCTTATTTTCGAGTTTTGTAAATGTCTCAGAACCAGCATAGCTATCATCTGCTTCCATCATTGCTGCCAATTGCTTATCGCTCATAGCATTGACTCCGCTGTCAGTAAGCATATCCAAAAAAACATCGCGATTCTTCAATAAAAATGTGTTATTACCTGCCTCAGTCATCGCTTCTAAACGACGTTCGATTGGAACGAGATTTAGTTTTTGTATGATACGCACCTTGTGCATTTCGAGTGGAATATTTTCTCCAGAAAAAAATTTAACTTCCGACATGCAGATCTCTCCTCTTTCAACCCTTATTTTATTTTTGTAGGAATTAGGTAGATCGCCGTCATTTGGCGACGCCTTCTTAAAAAGTTGGTAAAAGGAGAAGAAAATAAAAAAACTCCAAAGGGAGTGTGAGAATCCGAAAGTAAACCTACTTTTTTCTACCACCCTACCGTCAAATCATTCTATTCCAAGCGACAATATCCTACCCATCCTACAAATTAATTATATAATAGTCTAATATTTTATGTAAAGAGCATTCTTGATAAAAATAAAAAATTAGAGTACCTCTAAATTAGAAGTGCTTAAATACAGCCTACGCGGCTTAAAGCAATGTCTAATGCCTCTTTAGCAGTCTGGGCATAATCAAGTTTAGTGCTTTTTCTTTCATCAAGGTATGCTTCTTCAAAGGCCATATTCCTCACCTTTTTGGCCCATCCGCCCGAAGGTTCAAGGATCACGACAGGTTTAAGGTTTAAATACGCGGCAGATAATTCTCCCAACGTGCCATTTCCTCCACCAACCATAATCAGGGCATCTGAAGAATGAACGAGTATCAAACTCCGATAATCAAAGCTTAAGCCTGTATTGATAGGAATATCGATATATTTGTTCGCCCTATCCATCGTGTCTCCTGGCAAAATCCCAACCACCAGTCCATTAGCCTCTTTAGCACCTTTGGAAGCACACTCCATCACCCCGTTCGTACCACCGGATAAAAGAATAGCTCCCCTTAGAGCAATTTCCCTTCCAACTTCATGAGCCAATTGTTGAAGTTCAGTAGGTATATCCCCTGACTGTCCTATGACTCCGATACGTATCATATTCTGCCAACTCCATTCTGTTACTGGATTATTCGAACAAACTAGTTTACTTTCATTGAGATAATTCACTTAGATCCATTTCAGTTATCCAGTTTTCCTAAATATTTGGAATGATTTCCTGTAGTGAACTCGTTCAACTTAAGTTGAACTAAGGAAAGCACCCTGAAATTTTGCCACAATATCCTTTCTTTTATTCACTGCTGTTGTGCCGTGCGATGCTCGAATACCGAATTTTAAACCCCACGGATTATCTGATCCGTGGGATTTTTATGGAGTACCAAAAAGATGCTTATTTAAATAGTTCAACTGTCTTTCTTGCTATCCTTTCCCCAAATATTCTTGCCCTTTCTTTCTGGCCCTCATCCCCCTCTTGAATACACACAGGACCATAGTGAATAAAAGGCTGCCCTTCTGCTACACCAGACGAATAGACTAACATGCCCTTTACCAACAATTCTGCAATCAAGGCTAACTCTGCTACCTCTGCTCCTCCACCGACATAATTAGCTGTAGCAAAAACGGCCCCAAGTTTTCCACCAAACTTGATAGTCCTTGCCGTATCCAACCATTGTTTTATTTGCCATGAAAAGGTGCCAGCAATAGTTGGAGACCCAAAGATAACTGTTTTGGCGTCCATTAGGAATTCATTATCGACTTCTTCGATAGAGATACATTTTACTTCAACATTTTCGATTTTGTTTGCACCTTCTGCAATAAGTTCTGCTACCTTTTTGGTATTTCCTGTTTTGCTATAATAAACGACTGCGATCTTCATTAAGTTCTCCTCCTTCTTTTTACTAAAGAATGTGTACTTTCCACTCCCCTTCTATCTCATTCCCCCTTTAAGTTTTCTATATACGTCTAAAATTTCCTGCTCACAAGAAGTTTATTCCGGATAAAATTAATACGTTTAAAAATGGAGCCTTACGTAATGGCTATCTTCAAAAGTATGAACTCTTGAAAAATCGCCAGAAAGTTATCATTTCTGACTGGTACAGTCAGTTTATACTTTCTGACTAGTACAAAAAATGAGTATCCTCCCATACCCTTTTTGCCGATAAGAAAGTAAAGAATAGTTGAGAAAGGGTGAGTCTTTGATGAAAATTGCTGAAAGTTCTATGAACCTCCAAGGAACACGTACCTACAGTGAACAAACCTTAACGACTGAGAAACTACACTATTGGGATAAGAATACGGATGTCACCATGGAACATATTGGAGTGGAAGTTAGTATCTCGGAGTTAGCCTATAAGCTATCAGAAGAGAGCGACAAACAGGCCAAAGAGATGCAAGCAGTTTTGGCTAAAACCGCAGAACAAACTGAGGTTAACTCTTCAGAAGGACCCGTGTGGAAATTAAGTGACTCAGATAAACTCAAGATTAGGCTTATAGAGAAGTTCATAGAAGCGATCTCAGGTAAGAAAGTAAAATTCAAGTTCCTGGACTCTGAGGCTTCTACTGATAAAGAGACTACCCAAGTTTCTCTGCCTGCCAATCTACTGAGAGCTACTAGGGCTGTGAAAAGCCAGCCATCGGCTACTTGGGGGTTCACATATGCGGCCAATACTTCGTACAAGGAGGAGGAACGGACTGCTTTTGCGGCTACGGGATTAGTTAAGACCGCAGATGGCCAAGAAATCTCTATCTCACTAAACTTAACCATGAGTCGTCAATTTACTAGAACAACAGGAATTAATATCAATGGAGGGAGTGTGTTGAAAGATCCGTTAGTGCTAAACTTTGACGGAAAGGCCACACAATTAACGGGAGTAAATTTCCAATTTGATCTCGATGCAGACGGATCCCCTGAGGATATGCCCTTTGTTCAGGCAGGGAGCGGTTTTTTGGCCCTGGATAAAAACGGTGATAATACGATTAATGACGGATTAGAGCTTTTTGGAGTTAAAACCGGCCAAGGTTTTAGCGAATTAGCAACCTACGACGAGGACCATAATAATTGGATTGATGAAAACGATCCAATCTTTTTGAAATTAAAAGTTTGGACCAAAGATGAGTTCGGTAATGATCAATTGTTTACGCTTAAAGAAAAAGGGGTTGGAGCCATATATCTTGGCCAAACGGAGACCCAGTTTGCCCTGAAAGATCAGAATAATACACTTATGGGAGAAGTGAAGAGCACAGGTGTCTATTTGACGGACAAAGGTCAGGCAAGGACTATTCAACAAGTTGACTTAAACATCTAAAAAAGAGAATCTCTGTCCAAAACTTACTAAGAATATCAGTTCACTTTTCGGAGAAATTAGCACTATTGGTTTTAAATCAATATGACTTAAAGAACAAACGAACCAATAACCGCTGTACACGAGGAGGTATTGATTATGACAAAGTCCAATTCGGGTATTACCAAACCTTCTGCTGCAACTGAAGTGAATGTATCACATGGTGCAACTCATATTCCCAATGTTGGAGGAAAACTGTTTCGTCGTACATCCAAAAGCGCTGACTGAAGTGGTTAATTGTTTCTGACAAATAGCGAAAGGACCAGCAAAAGTGGTCCTTTCGCTATTTTTGTTCGGTTTGGTTCGGCAAGTGTACCAATAGAGTATTGCTCAATATGAAGCGGATTGTTCTTCAGTCGCAGCTGAAACAGTTTGAGTTTGATCTGCAATGGTTCTACTGATATCATTAATCCTCAGAGGCAATATTAACGTTTTTATTGCTTGCATTCGCCGTTTGTTGAATTTCAGTAGAAATTTCTCGCACTTGAGTTAAAACAGTATGGATATATGCTGGACGAGTAAATAGAAATCCACCTACAAGGGCTGTAAATGGTGCCACCATGATTAAACCAAAGCTTCCAACCAGCGTATGCAGGATTTCACCTGCCACATAGGTAAGGTTGAAAATGTTCATGGGGGGAGTACCTTGGGCAATGAATACCATGAGCAAGGAGATATATCCTCCTGAATAAGCCAGCAGTAGGGTGGTCGTCATCGTCCCGACAACAGTTCTAGCAACAGAAAATCCCGATAGAACTGCTTCCTGCATTGAAATATCAGGCTTTTTTTCCACGACCTCGCTGATAGAAGCAGAGATATCCATAGCCACATCCATGATCGCTCCAGACGAAGCAAGGAAAATTCCCGCTAAGAAAATTTGGGTTATATCTAAATTAGGATATCCGGAATAAAGAAGGGTTTCAGAAAAAGGAGCAATAGCACCATGAATTCGAAATGCTCCCCCGAAAAAAATGGCAATAATACAAGTTAAGAGAATACCAGAAAATGATCCCAGAAACGCGACTAAACCTTTTCGGCTTAGGTTGGCTACTAAAAAACAGGTTACCCCTGTAATGATAGTGACAATCACCAAAGAAACGAGAATTGGATCGTACCCTTTAAGGAAACTAGGAAGAAGAACTTTCCAGATCATTAAAATGGTGAAAAGAAACGATAAAACTGCTTTTGCACCTGTCCATCCTCCTAAAATAAGGAGTAAAAGAACAAAAATACTGAAGAGCAATAGTTCTGTATTAACACGATAATGGTCAATCACATTGACATAAGTCAGATTCTGCCCGTTGAATTCCACTACAACCAGTGCTTTATCTCCAACTTTAAACAGTTTATCAAACTCCATCCGACCTAATAGTAGATTAGTTGCATCAACTTCTTGCCCTTTAAACTGTCCATTCAAAATTTCTACTTTTAAACTCTGGGAACCTGTTTTAACAAGCCCTCTTTGCTGAACCAACGAATCGTCGACTTGTCTGATGAGCCCTTGTGCCCTTACACTACCTTCTTCAGACTTTTCAAAACCAGTAGGCATAAAAAATAACCCTATACATAGAAAGAGCATGAGCAACACAAAAATTCTGTTAGGGTTAAAAAGTTTTCTAAGCATCATTTCACCTTTTCGATTTAGTAATATAGAGAGGTTCGTGAGAGAAAAAAATAAGTAAGTAAGTAATGAATGAATGAATGAATGAGCGAGCGAGATGTTCAAGCACATGTCGCTCATTCTATACGACTTATTCTTTAGTCGGCGAAATCCCTAAGATGGACATGATTTTTTTAGGTAATTCGGTATCGTCATAATATCCCTCAAAAAGATCCTCTCCACTCCCTTTAGCATAGACAGGAACTGGTACCCCTGTGTGGGAATAGGTAGTCCATCCAATCCCAGCTTTATTATTAATGATATGGTTTAGGATCATCGTGAAGGGGTCATATCCGCCATATAATAAATATGTTTGTTGATCCGTTGGTCGTTCTTTAGCATCCTTCATACTAAGTACTAAGGCCTGCTTTAAAGAATTAATGTCCGAGTCATCAAGTACCATCCCCAGTGCTTTCACCGCATCCTTATCTCCGGCTTTGGCCTTCGCTTCAAGCTCTCCTTTAGCTTTGGGATCAAGGACAGTTAACCCAAAGTCAGATTGAACAAGAGGAAGTAGGTCTTCAAGTTTGGCTGTTTCAGGAGTGTGATTTTTCTTATAGTCAGCTACTTTGAGTGTAAACTCGTCATACGAGATTTTTTGACTGCTTACTTTATCAAAAAAAGTTTGATACTTAGTTCCCGAAAAACCAATCGTCATGCCCCCTGTTTCATGATCAGCGGTAACAATAATGGCTGTATCTTTAGGATGCTTATCATAAAACTTTATTGCTTCGCCTACGGCATCTTGTAAGGCTAAGGTGTCTTTAATATTGGCTGCAGCATCATTGGCGTGGCCAGCCCAGTCAATTTTTCCTCCTTCAACCATCATGAAAAAACCTTTTTCATTATCTAGAACCTCAATCCCTTTGCGCGTGAAATCGGCGAGTGATAGATCCCCTTTGCGATTAACTTCAAAGGTTAAGGCCTTTGAGCTATCTAATACAGGGCTAATCGCAATGACTTTACCGCTCTGGGCATTGAGCTTTTCAATGCTTTCTTGTGTATTAGCGATTTTATACCCGTTCGTTTGTGCGACTTCTAACACGTCAGGTTGCTTTCCATCTTTTCCTTTGGGAGACAAGAAGCCTCCTCCACCAAAATAATCAAAATTGCTGTTCGCCAATTCTATACCAATCTCATAATAGTTATTTCTTGAAGGTTGATGAGCATAAAAAACTGCTGGAGTAGCATGATCAATGGAGACGCTAGACACTACACCAACCTTCAGGCCCTTTTCTTTAGCCATTTCAGCAATCGACTTGTACTTTATTTGCTTAGCAGGGTCCATGTTGACGACACCGTCGTTGGTTTTGTAGCCTGAGGCAAGGGCAGTTCCTGCAGAGGCTGAGTCTGGGATAAAGGAGTCGGCGGCATATGTTGTAGACATTCCTTGTGCCGAAAACTGGCTGAAGTTTAATTTTATGGGTTCTGAACTAGCTTTTGTTGACGTTGATCCTAAGAAAATTTCTGCGGAATTAATTTGCGTCAGGCCCATTCCATCCCCAATAAAATAAAATACGTATTTAGCGGGCGCCCCTTTATAACCATTTACTGATGCGCCCATGCTCTGGGTAGGTTTGGGAGTTGAACACCCTGTAAGTATAAAAGATGCCATCAAGGTTAACACCACTGAAATAGAGTAGATTTTCTTGAAACTACGCATACTTACCTCCTATAATTTTATAGCGATTACTGTATTAGTATAATATATGAGCATTAATTCCCAATTAAGGAAATGTAAATTTCTAGTTAAATATAATGGTGTGAATATAAAAATAAGCCATCTAATGACTTTTACTATCTTCCAGTATTTTCTAACTAAATGGAGGGATCCCTTTGCTATTATGTTTGCAAAACTTTTTCTTTTTACAATTACTAACTTTGATTTCTTTTCATATTTTTTCTCCTCGAGATAATTCTATGGACAATGCAGATAACTTATTAAGTGTCTGGAATATGCTGTACCTTCATTGCCTCCACAATGCCGTCCGCAAGTGCACTGGCCAGTTTAGCCTGATAATAATTTGCATCACTTAACTTCCTATCTTCATCTGGGTTTGATAAGAATCCCATTTCTACAAGTATTACTGGTACTTTTGACCAATTAAAGCCTGTCATATCGCTATGTGGAGCAAGTCCTCTGTTTTTCATACCTACTTCGCTAGTAAGTGAATTTAGTATTATAGGACCACACCGATTACTTTCATCGATTATTTCTTTAGTTCCTTCATTTATTGGTAAGGGAACTAACACTGAAGCACCAGATACTGTAGTATTTTCAGAGGAATCTGCATGAATTCTTATAACTAGTGCTGCCTTCTCATTATTTCCGATTTCTGCTCGTTGTATATTTCCCAGGCTCACTGAGTTATCTGTCTTAGTCATTACGACTGTATATCCTTTTTTTTGAAGTAAATCTCTTAGCTGTAAGGAAACTATACTGCCAACTATCCCCTCTACCCAGGTCCACTTCAAAGCCCGCTGCCTGAATTCTTCCTTCTATGCAATATCGACAATCTTCCGGATGATCATCCCCACAAATCTTGTTTTCGTAAAGTGCGTATTTTTTCCTGACAGACGGTGGGGTAATAATTGGCATGACAACATTGGCACCCGCTTTGAATGCAAACTCCCTGCCTAGCGGATGAAGAGTGCCGAGTGCCGTCGTGGCTGGCATAAGGCTCCCTGGAATAAGCAGCCGAGCCAAGGCCACCATCACTAGTGTATCTTCAATTGTCCCTCCCTTTTCCGCCCCCAGTGGAGTCTCGCTATGGGGAATAAACGGCCCGATTCCGATCATGTCCGGACGGAGTTCCATTAAATATCGTAAGTCCTCTGCCAAATCAGCGGGTTTTTGTCCTGGAAGCCCCACCATAAACCCGGCTCCCACTTGGTAACCAATCTCCTTCAAAGCGCTCAAACAGTCCCGACGATCATCAAAACGCATCGTCGGGTGTAGTTTTTCATACAATTCTTTCGAAGCCGTTTCGTGGCGCATCAAAAAACGGTCTGCCCCAGCCCCAAAGAGACTTTGATAGGTTTTCACACCCCGCTGACCGATGGACAACGTAATTGCTATCTCTGGATAACGCTTCTTGATCACTTGGAGGAGATCAACGAGTATCTCCTCTGTAAACCATAGGTCTTCTCCGCTTTGCAAGACAAACGTCCGATAGCCTAATTCGTACCCTTGATCACAGCAACCTAAGATTTCTTCCGGGGTTAACCGATAACGTTCCACCTTAGCATTAGAAGCTCGGATTCCGCAATAGAGACAATCCTGCCGGCAAATATTTGAAAACTCGATAAGACCTCTTAAGTAAACTTTATCCCCATAATACGCTTGTTTCGTCTTTAGTGCATAACTATAAAGGACCTCTCTGTCCTCAGGGGTTATATTTTCTAAGAGGTACATGATTTCCTCTTTTGTGAGATCGTTAGTTTGATAGGCTTTCTCTAGTAAATTATGCATTATAGGTCCTCTTCTAATATCATCTTGGCTAGTGGGAATGGTTCGAGCGCTCTCGGAAGTAATCCCTGAACATAGGCAATAAGAATGCCGTAGTTTACAATGGGCACATTCAGGTCTTTTGAACGTTTAATTCTGCTAAGCATACCTGTTCTGTTCATCATACAGGCTCCACAATGAACTATAAGGGCATATTTCTTTATGTCATCAGTAAAGGTCGCTCCTGCGGAGAATTCAAACTCTATCTGCTTACCCGTTCTCTGACGTATCCACCTAGGTATCTTCACACTACCTATATCATCCGATTGTCTATGATGTGTACACCCTTCTGCTATTAAAACCTTATCTCCATCTTTTAGCTTTTCAATAGCTTTGGCACCTTTTAAAAATTCCGTTAAATCTCCCTTTTGTCTGGCAAAAAGAATAGAAAATGAGGTCATTAATATATCCTTGGGCGTATCTGCCGCAACTTTTAGAAACACTTGCGAATCTGTTATGACCAGCTTTGGTTTTTTCGCCAGATTACCTAATGTTTCTCTTAATTCATATTCTTTAGTTACGATAGCCATAGCATCACTTTCTAGTATGTCCCGTATGGTTTGCTGTTGAGGAAGGATAAGTCTTCCCTTGGGAGCCGCTTTATCAATCGGAGTAACAAGCACAACAAAATCACCTGGGTTAATCAAATCCCCCACTATTTTAAACTTATCTTCCTCCTCTGAAATAACAGAGATGATAGCATTTTTTAGTTCTTTAATTCCCTGCTTCTTAAGAGCAGACACAGCAACGACCGGGGTGTTTAGTTCTTCTTGAAGACTTCTTACTATTCTTTGATGGCCTCCGTTATAGTCATCGTTTTTAATAAAATCCATTTTATTTAAAACTACGACAAGCGGTTTCTCCTTTTCCTTAAATTTCTCAATAATAAACCGATCATCGTCATCAATTCCTTCATTAATATCTACAATAAGTAGAGCCACATCAGTAATATCTACAATCTCCAAGGTCTTCTGTATCCTGAGCTCACCTAATTCTCCTACATCGTCTATTCCAGCTGTATCTATGATCACACACGGCCCTATGGGTAATATTTCCATTGTTTTATACACTGGGTCAGTCGTTGTACCTTTAACTTCGGAAACTATAGCCGTTTCCTGTCCTGTGATGGCATTGATCACGCTGGATTTACCTGTATTCCGCTTGCCGAAGAGCGCTAAATGCACTCTTACACCTCTGGGCGCTTCATTTAAGCTCATCAAGATACCTCCCAAGATCATTTTCAGAACCCCCATGAGCTCCAAGTACTTTGAGTACACCGAGAACTCCAGTGACTCATTAATCCGATTCACCAGGCACTTGAGGGACTCCAGAAACTCCGAACATGCCCGGTATTCCTGGTTTTGTGACTTCAAACGGATTCAATATCTCATCAATCTTATCATTCGAGAAAACCTTTTCTTCTCTGAGTACGCCTCGGATTGTTCTATTTTCTCTGAGAGCTTTTCTGACGATCTGGGCGGCTTGATCATACCCAATATGATTAACTAATGCTGCTGCCAAAACCGCTGACTTTTCAAGAGTTGCTCGACATTTTTCTTTATTTGGGATAATTCCCTCAATACACTTCTCTCTAAATATCGTTACTCCATTATTCAGAAGCTCTAATGATTCCAGCAAGCTTTCTGCTATCAGGGGCATAAAGGCATTGAGTTCGAGCTGTCCTGAAGAGGCAGCCATTGTAATAGCGTAGTCATTGGCCATAACTCTCATGGCAACTTGGCCAATCATCTCAGGGATTACCGGATTCACCTTTCCCGGCATAATAGTTGAACCAGCCTGCATCTGAGGGAGTTCTATTTCTCCTAAACCTCCCTTAGGCCCAGAAGATAATAATCTCAAATCATTGGATATTTTCAAAAGGTTCGTACCGCAGGCTTTTAAAAGTCCTGAAACTTCTACAAAAACGTCATTATTTTGGGTGATATCCATAGGATAGTCGGACCTAGCTAAACCTAGTCCTGTTAACTCCTGAATGGTATCCGTGATCATAAATATGTACTTGAGAGAGGCATTGACTCCTGTACCGATAGCAGTACCTCCCAGATTGATCTGCCTCAATCGTTCTTCTACCTTGTAAACTCTCCAGCGATCTCTTTCTATGGCCTTGGCATATGCACCAAATTCCTGTCCGAGCATCATTGGCAAGGCATCCATCAGTTCTGTCCTGCCAAGTTTAAGCACATCGCTAAATTCATTTTCCTTCTCCTGCAGAGCTTCCTGAAGTTGTGCCAGGGAAAGACTTAATTTTCTGAGCATGTGAATGGCAGTGATTCTCAGTGCTGTCGGATAAACATCATTGGTCGATTGCGACATGTTAACATCATTCAAAGGATGTACAACCTCATAGTGCCCTTTTTTTCCTCCTAAAATCTCAATAGCCCTGTTAGCTATAACCTCGTTCACATTCATATTAGTGGAGGTACCTGCTCCCCCTTGAAAAGCGCTTACAACAAATTCGTGATTAAAATTTCCTTCAATAACCTCTTCACTTGCTTGAATTATGGCCTTGGCTTTATCCTCAGTCAGTTGCTTTAATCTTTTATTGACCATGGCTGCTGCTTTTTTAAGCAAAGCAATTTCATAGATCAGCTTGAGATTGACACTTTTCGAGCCTAAATTAAAGTTTTCTTGAGCCCTTTGTGTGTTTATACCATAATAGCTAGTCTCTGGAATATCAAGTTCTCCAATATTGTCCTTTTCAATTCTAAAGTTCATTCTATCCCTCCCAAGGATTTCCTCCACCCGTTTAGTCTGGAAATTTTTCGAATGTACTAGTCAATTGCTCACGGCGAACCTATTAGACAACATTTTTAGCTCTGATCATCAATACTTTGTGGGTATAGTATTCCCTTCATGTTAGAAACGGAAATCTCGCTTTCCTTCCTTAATCTCGTTCAAATGTTCAATTGCAATGGCCCTAACCTTTTCATTGGGTATGCAGGGAATCTCTTTTTCAATTACCGCCTCACCTTTTTTCTTAGTATCAGGCGAAGCATAATCCTCCAAATATTCTTTAAGTGTCATCAAAGCATTGGGCTGACAGCAGTTTCCAATCTGCCCTGCCTTCACAAGCCTCATAAAACGATCACCTGTACGTCCTTCTCGATAACAGGCGGTGCAGAAGCTTGGAATATAGCCGAATCCCAAGAGCCAGTTTATAATCTCATCCAATGTGCGGGTGTCGGTAACTTCGAATTGCGCCGAGTTATCATCCTGTGCTTCCGGCTCAACATATCCGCCTACACTGGTGCTTGAGCCACCGCTTATCTGGGATATGCCCAAATTCAGCACTTGCTCGCGGGTTGTTTTCGATTCACGGGTGGAAACAATCATACCCGTATAAGGAACGGCAATACGAATAACTGCCACAATTTTGGCAAAAATATCATCTGAGATTGCATCTGTAAAGTTATTTGGGTCAATATCCTCGGCGGGGCAGATGCGTGGAACGCTAATGGTATGTGGCCCCACCCCCATAGCTGACTCTAAATGCTCCGCATGCATGAGCAAACCGACAAAGTCATAACGGTACATATTTAAACCGAATAAAACTCCGATTCCAACATCATCAATACCGCCCTCCATGGCACGATCCATCGCTTCGGTATGATATGCGTAGTTGTGCTTTGGTCCTGAAGGGTGCAGCTCCTCATAGCTTTTTTGGTTATAGGTTTCCTGGAAAAGTATGTAGGTTCCAATATCCGCTTCCTTGAGCTTGCGATAATTTTCGACGGTTGTTGCAGCAATGTTAACATTAACGCGGCGGATAGCTCCGTTCTTATGCTTAATACTATAAATGGTCTTCATACTTTCCAGAACATATTCAATTGGATTGTTTACAGGGTCTTCTCCAGTTTCTAAAGCCAAGCGCTTGTGTCCCATATCCTGTAAGGCGATAACCTCTCGTACAATATCTTCCTGTGAAAGCTTTTTACGGGATATGGTTTTATTTTTATTGTGATAAGGGCAGTACACGCAGCCATTAATACAGTAGTTTGAAAGATACAAAGGGGCAAACATGACAATCCGGTTGCCATAAAACTTCTGCTTAATCTCCTTTGCTAGTTTGAACATTTTTTCTTTTTCATCTTCCAGATCACATTCCAGCAGCACAGCAGCCTCCCGATGGGTTAAGCCCTTACAGTCTTTGGCACGTTCGATCAGGCTATCAATCAGTTCACGATTACTTTTATTCTCCCGGGCATAGGCAAGTGTAGCCAAAATTTCACTGTCATCAATAAACTCCGAAGCAATTTTCGACTTACAATCATACATAGCATAAACTCCTTTCAAAATCTTAAGAAATTCAATTCTCCAGTTTCTTGGTTAAGGCTGATTTAACATTTACCCCTTGGATTTTCCCTAGTTTACCAGTCATCGCACTAATTTCATCCGAGGTTCCCTCCACGATCAAGGAGATAATTGCTATCCCTCTTTCAGGACGAGGGATTCCCATTCTTCCAATAATGATGCCCGCTAAATCGTGCAAAGTCTCATTAACCCTGTTTGCGCTTTCAAATTCTTCAATAACTATGCCTATAACCCCTATTCTCTTATCCATACTTTTCTTTCCTCCAATAAGCATAAAAAAGCCTTCTACAAAACAGTAAGAAGGCCCCTTAGCGATTTACCCCTTCTCCTTTTGCTCAGAATAATCCTTACAATCAGGTAACAGTTATATGTATCCACTATGCCAGACCCCTCCAGCACAACAGATTCGTCTATTATATATTCATTTATCGGGCTGTGGTGCTAGCCTCAGGTTAAATCTCTTGCGATGCCGATTAAGTATTCTATTTAATGCGTCTTAAGTTGGAGGTTTCCAATTGTAGAACTTCAACCTTAGATTCAATTCGTTCCAGGGCGTCTCGAGTCTTTTGATTATGATCTATTTGTAGTTCGCGGAAATCAAAGATTGCTCCGATTTTGTTCGTTACATCATGTTCGAGCACATTTAATATTTTAGCGACGTTTAGAGCTAATGTCTCGTGTTCAGTTCTAAGTTCTTTAACTTCACTTCGCATTTCAGTTTGCGTTTGATATATATTTGCGAGAAGCTCCATAACTTTTTGATCCATTGAATTGCCCCCTTGTTCAAGATTATAACATAATTTGTAAGCTATAAACCTTAAGTAATTTAATTTTTTTTGCTTTACAATGACTGTTAGGTCAATCGCGCCAATTCCCCTCGGACTTGCTTTAAGTAATTTAGGTCATACCCGTCCCCCAAGGCTGTAGCTAACCTGGAGTAATAACTAGATACTTCTAAATGAGTTTGCTCTTTAAGGTTTTGGCACTCGTGCTTAAACAATTGCCACCAAAATCCTTTGTAGGCTTCACCGCATTCCTTAAGCCAAGCTTTGATTTGGGGCTGAATTATCTTAATAAGCGTTTCCTGCATTTTAACCCGCCCTTGCCCCTCCGCCCAATTTATGGGATTTTTATAAAGATCTGTAAGTTTAGAAAACGCGTTGTTATCCCAGATTAAAACTGGTAGCCTAAGTTCTTCTTGGGAGCGAATTTCGGGCCCATTTTGCAAGCTGCATTGTTGGTCATATTGGCTGACAAACGTTGCATACTTATTTAACACGAGTTCTAGGGATTTTTGTACAAATTTCTCTGCTCTAAGGGAAGTAGCTCGAGTCTCCTGGACAAGTTCAACTTCAATTTCCTGGAGGAAATCCCCAATACACTGCTGAACAGCATGCTTCGGTTGGTCCTCTTTGGGCTTCATCAGGATAAAAAAGTTTCGATCAAACAGGCCGGAATAACGGAGAGAAAGTCTTTGATTAACATAATATATAAGTTCATCAATCTCCTGGGCAAGGGAACTTTCCTCCGCTGAAAGAGAAATTTGTTCTAACCCTAAAAGTATTTTTTGCTCAAAAGTCCGGTAACGCTCAAGCATTTCCACTCTTTGCGAAGCATCAGATTTGGCTGCTTCCAATAAGCCATCTACGGAGTCTAAAATCCTTTGAATTTCTTTATTGGCAGCTTCTACAGCTAAGTTTACCAATTCTTCTTCGATAAAGCCGTAGAAACTTGTTTCAAAGAGTTTTAGCCCGGAATCAAGCAGGCCCTTTTCTGTTTCCGGGAGATTTTCCGCCGAACTAAGCTTAAGGCGCTGGCGATACAACTGTACTGCTTCGGGCTGAAGGTGCCCTGCAGAAGATAACTTTGCCCAAAGGGCCAACTGACTGGAAACCGGAAATAGCCGTGGTTGGATAATATCACTAGCTCGTAAATTTTGTTCCACGTACTTAAGGACAAGAGTCAATTCCTCAGGTGTTTCGGCCAAATCAGAGGCATTAACAAGGAAAAACAGCTTGTCCATTTCGAAGGTGTCTTTAACCTTACCTAATTGAGAAAGAAATTGGGCATCCGCCTTACAGAAGGGGTTGTTATAGTAAGTGACAAACAGTACTGCATCGGCATTTTTTATATAATCAAAAGCTACGTTGGTATGACGGACATTCGTAGAATTAGAGCCGGGCGTATCCACCAGTACTACCCCTAATTCTGTTAACGGGCAGGAAAAGTATAGCTCGATGCCTTCCACAAAACAGGCCTTATCCTCTGAAACGACAAAATCACGAAAATGTTGGTACTCAACGGTTAACTCTTCGCCTAAGTGCTCCAGTAAAGAAGATTGGTTGCGCGCGACAGCCCTTAGAAAACTCAGGTGCGGTTTTGCTTCGAGCGGTACATCTTGGGTGTCTAAGCTGGAGATCTGAAGTAAAGCTTGTGATAAGTCTATTGCGGTTAACCCGAACACTGCTAAGGACGATAATACATCAGTGGTCAGATCAGGGAGACTCTTTAATTTTACCTTGGTCGTGCCATGAGAATATCGATCAGTTGGAGGTAAAATCTTATTGATGGTGGCAGTAGTGGGATTTGGAGAAACTGGGAGCACTGAATCTCCTAACAAAGCATTAGCCAAAGATGATTTTCCCGCGCTAAAAGCACCAAAAAGGGCGACTGAAAATAAATTATTCTCCAAGCGAGCCGCCCTTTGGCGTAGAGAGTTTACCTTTAAGCTAAAACCTGGCAAGGGGGTTACTAACTCAGAGCAGCTCGTTAGGTTTTGTACAGTTTCCCAGAGTTTCGGGTGTCCCCTTCTTGCCGAGGAGGGAAACTTATTAGTTTTAACCTCGGATAATTCGTTCTTGGAAGAATTAAAATGCCCTTGAAGTCCAATGTACCCTTGCTGACGACTCGCCTCTGAACCTTTAACTTTGTTCGAGTCAGGTAACTTATGGTCTGCCCAGAAACGATCTTGCGCAAATCGAGAAATTGCCTGCTCCCAAGGTGCTATCAGTTCAGCAATATGATTGTCGTGAAGCATATCAAGTCTTCTTAACTCGGCAAATGACCCAAGCATTCGTCTGTGATCCTCTAATTGTTCTTGAAGGCTCGGTAATTCCCGACGAGTTTTCAGGATTGCCGCTTCTTGAACGCGTTCAATCCAAACTTTACTGCTTTGCCGAAAAATTGACTTGAGAGAAGTGGCTAAGTCGCTGGTATAATTCATGACATATTCTCCGGAAACCAGTGCCCCAGGAAGTATCGTTTGAAGCAAAAGTTCAGGTTCAAACCAGACGTTCATTTGAGATACCTGATCACAATAGTTTTCAATTGGCAGGTCATAACGAGCGGGTATTTCCGCTAAAATCTTGCGCAAATGCCAAGTTATGTTTGCTTCTGACCGCGTTACAAGTTCGGCGTGAAGTTTATTAAGGCGTCGGTCCTGCTCGGATTTTGTTTTAGCTGAACTAGCAAAAAATCCAGCTTTAAAACCAGGCTGGCAAGAGGCGAGTAAACGTTTCGCTAGTTCCCTCATTTCAAAACTAAACAAGGGGGCATTGCTTAAGAGCTTGTTTATCTCTACCATAGTTTCTGAATCGATGGTTTCAGCCAAAGCTGTTAAGGTTTCAATTTGTTTTTCCAAATCATGAAAAGCTAACAAGGTCTCCTGCTCATTAATGGCTTGTTCTTTGACCCCAAGCTGAAGCTCTCGAAGAGCCTCTTGCTCTTGCAAGAAAAATTCGCTATGGCGATGTATTACCTGGCGTACAGAACGAATGACTGTTGAAACTACAAGCTCCTGTCCTCCTATTCGCAACTCAGCTAACATTTTTTTCAACTGCTCTAATTGGCACTCGGGGTGTTTATCGTCTAATAAACTGGTAAAATATATCCTTACCGGTTTCAAGTCCCATTGTTTCAAGCCCTGAGTTAGCCTAGTATGAAAATCGGTCAAAGAAAGCTCCAAGCCGATATGTTTATCTACTTGATTAACGATCAGTAGATAGGGAATCTCACGAGTTTGCAGGGTTTTAAGAAAACTAAAATTTGCCTGAGACTCAACATGATTGTAATCCGCTACGTAAATCACGAGATCTGCCAAGAGTAGTGCCGAATTTTCCGCCTGTTTATTCCCGCTCTCGATTGAATCAATTCCGGGAGTGTCAATAAAACTCAAACCCTCCGGGGTCTCCCAAAAGAGCTCCAAACTTTCTAAACTTATGTCCTGACACAAGGCATGAAACTGATCTCGCTCCGGTAAAGTAACCCTGGTATAGGGCTTGTTCTTTGGCCATAACCCGATATCTGCTGATTTACCCGGTCTGATGTACACTGAATTCATACTAGAAGACAGCGGACTTACCGGCAGGAGATTATCCTCATCCATTAAAACGTTCAGTAACCTAGATTTGCCTGAGGAAACATAGCCATAGCTCGCTACAGTAACCTCTTGACTTTCAAGTTTTATTCTAAGGGTGTGGAGAATCTGAGCATTTTGCTCGTCTCCAGACTCTTTTAAAGTTTCATAGAGATTCCTCAGCAGCGAATCTAGGTCAACTTGACTAAGTTCTGAAGTACTTCTCATATTTACCCCCATATACATTTCGGCTTATTATTTTACATTTTAACCTCCGGTACCCCTCCTTTTTCCTTAATTATCTTAACACCTCACGTCAAAGGAAGCCACCCTAAAACGGGTAGCTTGCTTTGGCCGCGAAGAATATTACCCATGGATATAGCACATTCTAATCCTATATCCGGTTATCAAAAGGAGATAGCAGCATGCCCAAATACTTTATCTATCCAATCTATACAGTAGTTTTTGCATTAATCCTAATTGCGAATGTACCGAGAAAAGAAATTCAACGTTTGTCTATTTATGGAATCATTTTTGGTGGAATGATGGATGTTATAGTGCATGGTTTTGGATATGTCACTGGATTATATTCTTGGATAAATTACGGACCATTTGGATTGATAGGCGTACATATTTTTGCCAATATAACATGGTCAATATTTTTCATATTATATTTCTATTTTTTACCAATACAAAAACCTTTAAACTATATTTTCGTTGGTGGCGGGATCTTTTTTTCTGTATTGTATTATAATATGGTGATCGATTTGGGTATCTTGAAATCCGTTAGTAGGATTATATTACCTTTACTTGGTTTTTCAGTTTGGTTTTCAATAGCCACATGGGGTTTTTATAAATTAAATAGTTTCATAGAATATAAAACAAGAGGAGTAGAATCTAAATAAATTAGAACGGTTAAGTACAGCAGTTAAAGCATAATACTTAAAAATAAATTACAATTTCCAACATCATTATTGATTAACGATAACGGAGGGTGCGCTAGTTGGAAAACACTCATAATTTTATTTTACCAAAAACAAATCTTATCGGTATTGGTGCTATCAAAGACCTTCCCAATGAATTATTATCATGGAAGCTTAGCAAAGTACTCATTGTTACTGATAAAAACATGATAAGTCTTGGATATGTTGAAAATGTGGAAAAAATCTTAAAGAATCTATTCATTTTTTATGATATTTTTGATGGGATATTACATCCAAACCCTACTGTTTCTTTTGTAGAGGACGGCCTAACTTATCTGGAAAAAGGACTTAATGTCTTAAAACGAGACTACAAATTAATCATTTCCATCGGCGGCGGAACAAATCATGACTGTGCCAAAGCAATCGCTACAGTAGCCACAAATGGCGGTTCAATCATTGACTATGAAGGATATAACAAATTAACCAAACCTGCTATACCGCAAATTGCCATCAATACTACCGCAGGATCTGCGGCAGAATTATCAATGTACGCCATAATAATAGATAATTCCAGAAAAGTAAAAATGACAATCGGTTCGCCTTATTTAACTCCATTTATTTCAGTTAACGACCCTATATTTATGACAACAATGCCCAAAGAAGTTACTGCCAGCTCAGGTATTGATGTTGTTTCACATGCCATAGAAGCTTTTGTATCGACTGAAGCTTCACCTATTACAGATTCGTTAGCACTTGAAGCAATAAGACTAGCTTTTGAGTATCTTCCCAGGGCATATGAGAATGGCAATGATTTGGAAGCCAGAGAAAAGATGATGTTTGCAAATATTATGGCTGGCATGGCTTTTAATAATGCAGGATTGGGATATGTACATAGTATGGCACATCAATTAGGTGGATTTTATCATCAAACCCATGGTTGCTATAATGCCGTCTTACTACCTTATGTTTTTGAGTTTAATTCCGTTTCTATACCTGAACAAAGAATTATGCAATTATGTGAAGCCATGGGAACCATAACCCATAACAGATCTCAAGCTATCGACTTAATTATTGACTCAATTAAAAATTTAAGTTCCAAAATCGAAATCCCTAGCAGATTAAGTGAGATGGGACTAAAGGAAAGTGATTTTGAAATCCTCTCTCAGAATGCCTTAAAAGATATCTGTTCTTTTACAAATCCAAGACAAGGCTTTGTTGAAGATGTTATTAGCCTCTTTAAAGCAGCATTCTAGAGCTACGTCGCTACCGTCGGCTCTTTCATCGACTTCGTTACTTAGACTTCGTGAAAAAGTAACATGAGCTTCGCGTATTACCGTGAAGCTCATTATTTTGATTGGCGGACTAAAATACTATGCTGGTCTCCTTGCAGAAGACCAGCAGCTTGATTCATGATATAGAAACCACTTGGGCAAACTGCCACACTGGGTATTACAGCAAAGAAGCACATCCGGAGGCAGGATCTTTCCTACCAGATGCTCAGAAGTATAAGCATCACCTAGTCCACATCTGGCATAGCCGCAAAGGTCCTGAAAATATCCCAGCTGTTCCGCTGCCTCAGAAAGTCATGGCCATATTGCCGTAGGGCCGGCAAACGCCTCTGCTTTAATGCCGTCCGGGACAGCGGTTGTTTTATACTGACCAGGAAAGGCAACCGTATACCTTGGCGCAGGAAGAAGTCGCTTTTGCTCTTCAGGCTCTTTTCAATATAAAGCACATAACTGCCACCGCCGGTATAGGGCTGGACGGGTGTCACTCGTACAGCCGTGGCCCGGTTATCCGGCCCGCTTGCAACTCCGACGGTTACCCGATGCCGCTCCCCAGTCCCCGCCTTGCAGATGAAGATTGTGGTGTCTGCAAGGGTGGAGACGTCAATCTCCCGGCTGAAATCTATCTGCCACTCCTTGTCCGGAGCCACGCTCGCCGGCATGGAACCGGTCCAGAGCGTGTACCGGCTGTTGTCCGGGGGCGGAGCAAAGATAGTGAAAGGCATTCGCATAGCCTGGGCCAGTGCTTTCCCGCCCTTGCTCTTGATGGAACAGTTCAAATAGAGCTCGTAGCTTCCACCCCTGATAAAGGGCTGGGTGGGTGTCAGCGTTACCGTAGTGCCACCATTAGCTACTCCGAGGACAAGCGGGTGTTTTTCTCCGGTTCCTGTCCGACAGATAAAGATGCTGCTTTCGGTAAGGGTGGAGGTGTCCATCTCCTGGCTGAATTTTATTTGCCAGGCCTTGTTCTCAGCTACACTACACTATTGATTGTAAGCTGTAACAAAGACCACGGCAGCCAGGGGGAATTCGTTATTTATTTCCAGCGCCGCTTCCAGGCCGTTGATGCCCGGCATATCTATATCCAAGAACACCGCCTCAGGCTGCAGTTCACCAATCTGTTCTATGGCTTCGAGTGGGTCGGTAAACTGGGCTATAACATCAATATCCTGATATTCTTCCAGAGCAAATTTTAGATTAACAAGCGCCATTTCTTCATCATCAACCAGTATGGTCCGGATTTTCATCACTTCATCTCCCCCTTGTTGGCATTGAAGGAACTTCGAAACTGACCCGGGTCCCTTTCCCCGGCTTGCTTTCCACCTCAAGCCCTTTTCCGTAATGAAGCCTTAAGCGCTCGTTGACATTCTTCAGCCCTATGCCTTGGCTATTACCTTCAACTTCAAAAATAGCGCCGACTTTTTCGCTGCTCATGCCAACCCCGTTATCCTCAACATAAACAGCGTAACCGGTGTCTGTTTTTCTGACGCCTATATCAATCCTGCCGCCGGAAAGCTTCTTATCCACCCCATGCTTTACCGCATTTTCCACCAGAGGCTGAATAGCAAGGTTGACATTGACATCGTCCTCCAGCTCAAGGCTGTAGGCCAGCTTGTCACCGAATCTAGCCTTTTCAATGCTCAAATAGGATGTAACCAGATCCATTTCCATACTCAGCAGAATGGGTTCGTCAATACTTTTAAAATCGAACTTGCCTCTCAGATAGTAGGCAAAGTCATCCAGCAGGTGGTAGGCCTTTTGCGGGTCACTGATGCAAAAGCCCATAACCGTATTCAGGGTATTAAACAAAAAATGCGGTTGAATCTGAACGCGCAAAAATTCAAGCCTGTCATCCTGATAATTCAATATATTTAATTTCTAAAATAATCTAACAAAAATCCACTGCTGATCTCCTTGCAGAAGGCCGGCAGTGGATACATGATTATCGCAACTCTGTTGTCCGCAATATAGAGTTGGTTTGTTCTTCCGTCTATTCTTAATGTCCCAGACGCCCGAAAAAGGCCTGAAGTAACTCTTGGATTTGTCCCTCTTGTAAAAATCGCGTATCCGACATATCAGCCTCAAAGACCACACCGGGTAGACCGGTGAGTTCAGTGATTTGTTTACTTTTGTCATAAAGACCAAAAGAGTTGGGCTTACAACTGCGATTAGAGAACAGAACAAAACCGTCACAGTTGTAATGTTTTATGAAATCCAATTTTAGTTTTACCCGATAGTCAAATCCGCGGTTGACAAATGACTCAGCATATTGTTCCGCCAACGTTTGCAGCGGACGAGCGAGGTCAAATTTCATGGCCCAGGAATGGGTATACTGGGACGCAACCACCAGAGCATTATTTTCAGCAAACATATTTGAGAACCAGCGTAACCGTGGCCATACTGGAATATGGTCAAAGTAAATTTTATACTGCTCATTAGGAATCGCATAGATTTTTTTCTCAACTCGTTCATCAAGTTCTTGTTTTAATTGGCGATAATAGTCGACGGCCATTTGCGTACCACGCCAAGTTACGATCGGAGCCATATGAAAACAAGCGTCAAAAAAACCAAACGGGGCGGGTTTCAAAGCAGCCATTTCCAAACAGTCATTCCAGAGTTGGCAAGCTTCATTGGATAGCTTCAACACTTCTTGGAGCCGGTCGAAATTAAAACGACGCTTTGTTTTAACTTCAAGAAATTCGATCATCTCCTGAAGCTGATGAATAACATAGTTTTTACTGTGGTCAGATACCACGTCTTCAATCAAGGGTGAATCCAGAAGAAAATATGGTGCGTTATAAAAACGGCCGGCCGCTTCAAACCACTTGGGCAAACTGCCACACTGAGTATTGCAGCAAAGAAGCACATCCGGAGGCAGGATTTTTCCTACCAAATGCTCAGAAGTGTATGCATCACCTAGTCCACATCTGGCATAGCCGCAAAGGTCTTGAAAATAACCCCGTTGTTCCGCTGCCTCAGAAAGTTTATCAGCCACTTTACGAGCCGCGGCTAAGGCCCCAAAATTCTCTGGATAATATGGGAAAAGATCCATCGCATAAACAATTTCGACTGGAAAAACAGCTGTCACCCAAACTACAGGAATTCCCTCTCGGCGGCATTCTTCACCCCGAGCATAATATTTAGCCATTAATTCTTTCATAAGACCTGCTGTTTTGAAAGGCTCACTCAAATAAATCCCCCCCGATCATTTCAATAAAAGCTTCCAGTCTGGTCTTGATCTGACCTAAGGAAGGATTAGTAAACTCAGTCTCAATACGCATATTGGGAATTCCTGCTGAATCCAAAGCCTCGTGCATATCATTGTAATCATAATTCTCCGGTTCACAGAACTTAAGGTGGAGAAAGATCATACCCTGAGCTTTGGACTTATGAATTAAATCCACTAAGAAGCGCCGGCGTTCGTATTCCTGATTATCATAGCCACCAAAAGGAATCTTTCTGAGCTGACGATCCGCTAAAGCCTCTAAAGGATCTCCGTCTTCAGTAGCATCCGGCCCCATATATCGTGCGCCAGTCAATAAGTCATCGCCGACAACCACGCCTCCCGACTCTTCAATCAAATCCATAATCTCCGGTGGTTCCCAAACCCCACCTGAGATAACAAGTCTGATCTTAGAACTGGCCTGAATTGAAGCTTTAACTGATATTTGCTCCATTTCCTTAATCAGCTCACGCAAAAGTTGATTATGCTCCTCCTTATCCATATACATCGCAGCTTTGATTATGGTATATGCCTGACGTGAAGTTATCAACTCCGGGTGATTGGTGTGGATTTCAAACATCTGGCGTAATAATCTCCGATTCTCGTTAAATATTCGAATTGAGGCACGAATTTTTTCCTCAGTGATAACTTCTCCAGTCTGTTGTTCCAGATTGGTTTTTAAACGAGCCAGTTCTTCAATAAGATATTTTCGAGCACTGGGACGGTCGACCTGTCTAGGCATTAAGAAATTTTCGATATAGGGAGTCTTACAATTTTTACGCCAAATACCCACCATCATTCTAGTTGTGTCACAGGTATGGGGAATTAGAATCCCGTCCAAAAAATCAAGGTCCCCACGCAAACCCATCTCCAGTGAGCTGCGCATCAGAGAACAAGCCCACACTTGGAGATGAGTATCGGCTAAACGGATATTACTGTTAGAACCCAAAATACCTACCGGAAAAGCCCCTGCTGCGTGGATTAACTCTTCTGGCACATCAGACAGCAGCCAGCCAATAACCTTTTGGCCTCGTGCTTTCCGCCGATGAGCTTCATTGTATGGAGAAGCTACAGCGGCAGCAAATTTTTCAATATAATTCTCAATACTCATTATTTGCCTCCCCTTAAAATACGCTTATTTATAAAACTCAAACCGATGACTTAGCATATGACTAGCTTGTATCACCTCCATATAGTGAACCCGTTCAACTAAAGTTGAACATCGAGACTTCTGTGACGTAAGTCATCCTACGCGCGAAGTATTCATTTAGGGCCGTGCGCTTCGGCGATACTAATCCTTCGCCGCGAAGTTTTCCTTTTGGGATATGCAGCTACGGCGAAACCCTATCCTACGCCGATAAGTACTCTTTTCGGGATCACGGCTTCGGCGATACTCTCCACTGGAGACTATCGTACTGGAG
>LOEW01000012.1 GCA_001516045.1 Desulfosporosinus sp. BRH_c37 | reverse complement strand
ATCACGCTTGATTACGAAGCGAGCTTAGGCAAAACCTCTGGGCTTTCTGCATGTGAACCTTGCCACGCTACCGCTACGTAATGTAAGCGCGATTTACGCGACTCTGCTTGATGGTTCGCTCCGCAAAATCACACCCTCCTTGCGGCTGGGGACCATTTGGGCAGAAAGAACTTCGCTGTAGGCAGGGAACGGGGGGAGGGCGTGATGTTGCTCCGCTCACCCAAAGCGCCGTCGCTATCACGCTTGATTACGAAGCGAGCTTAGGCAAAACCTCTGGGCTTTCTGCATGTGAACCTTGCCACGCTACCGCTACGTAATGTAAGCGCGATTTACGCGACTCTGCTTGATGGTTCGCTCCGCAAAATCACACCCTCCTTGCGGCTGGGGACCATTTGGGCAGAAAGAACTTCGCTGTAGGCAGGGAACGGGGGGAGGGCGTTAAGTTGCTACACTCACCCACAGCGCCGTCGCTATTGCGCTTGATTACGTGCCAAAGACTAAACTCGCTATTTGAAAAACGGCAAAGAAAGTAGTTGATAATATGCATTATTCAGCACCGGTTTACCGTCCACCAGGTGAGGCGAATTCTATATTATTGGAAGTAACTGTTGGATGCACACATAACAAATGTGAATTTTGTTATGTGTATAAGGATATTAGCTTTAGCGTGTCACCGATGGAACAAATCGAAAAAGATTTGAAGGTAGCCTCCTTGCGTTTCCCAGAAAACAAAAGAATCTATCTGGTAGGTGGCAATCCTTTTGTGTTACCTTTTGAAAAGCTAAAGAATATTGCGGTCATGATCAATAAGTATCTTCCAAAATGCGAAGTCATTACCACGTTTGCAAGAATAAGCGATATTAAGAATAAGACGGTGGTGCAATTAAAAGAACTTAAGAAACTGGGTATTAGTTTTATTTATGTAGGTACGGAATCTGGAAATGATGAAGCACTTCGTTTCATGAAAAAGGGAATTACAGCAGCAGACTCCGTTGAGCAATTAAAAAAGTTGGAAGAAGCAGGCATCCGTTATTTTGCGATGTACCTGGCAGGGCTCGGAGGACATAGAAATGGCGAAAAAAGTGCTATAGAAACTGCAAAGATGTTTAACCAGCTTAGTCCGCGGGGAATTGGAATTATGAGTCTGACTATCTATGATAATGCACCTTTGAAAAAAATGGTAGAAAACGGCGAATTTGTTCAAGCGACGGAATTGGAATTAATAAAAGAAATTGCAGTGTTTATTAAGAATCTCAATATTTCAACAACAGTCACTACACAACACATTGTCAGCCTGATCCCGTTCAAAGTAAAGTTCCCCGAAGATAAAGAGCAGATTATGGGCAGGCTAATGGATTTTCTTGAGAATACAAGCGAAGAGCAAATTTCTCAAAATTTTGACAGAAAAAATATTAGAAGCATATAACAAACGTTCTGCTGTCGATCCCAAGAGCGGGCATTCACCCAAAAGCGGACGAACCATTAAATGGAACGATGATTTTGGCTGAACTTAATATAATCACTGAATAGTAAACAATGTGTGGGATACTATTATGTTAAAATAATGGGACACATAAGATTTTGATAAAGGAAGACGATAAATGCAACACGATGAACTGTTAATTGGAACGATGCTTGAGGGTAAGGCTCGGTGGGTTGCGGTCAGGACGACGGATACGGTGGAAGAAGCTCGTAGGCGCCATGGGATGTCCCCGGTTGCTACGGCGGCGTTGGGTAGGTTGATGACGGGGACGCTTATTTTGGCTAGTTCACTTAAAGGGGATGAGAGTATCACTTTGCGGTTATTGGGAGACGGCCCGTTACAAGGGGTTGTTGCCGTGGGAAATGCGCAAGGAGAAGTACGGGGGTATGTTCAAGAGCCGTTGGTGGATCTGCCGTTAAAGGACTCTGGAAAACTTGATGTGGGATCGGCGGTCGGACTTGGCGAGTTGGCTGTTAGCAGAAGTTTGCAAAATGGTGAAGTTTATACTGGTATGGTTCCTATGGTTAGCGGTGAGATTGCTGAAGACCTTGTGCATTATTTGTTGACGTCTGAACAGATTCCATCTGCGATGCTCCTGGGGGTGTTGGTGGAAAAAGATTATCATGTGGCTGGAGCAGCGGGGCTTTTAATTCAACCACTGCCTGGAGCGACTGAAGGGGACATTCAAGCTATTGAAAGTCTGCTCGGGCAGTTAGGCGTGGGAATAAGTGAACTGGTGGCTCAGAGCCAATCTATAGAAGAAATGCTGGATCAGTTGATGGGACAACTTCCTTATCATGTCTTGGAACGACGCATGGTAGAATTTTCTTGCAATTGTTCAAAAGAACGTCTTAGTGATACATTGATATCGATAGGTAAAAAGGAAATAGCAAACTTGATCACGGATGGAAAAGCCGAGATGGTTTGTCATTTCTGCAACGAACATTATCAATTTACTCTGGATGAACTAGAAGAGCTTTGGGGAAGGTGTGGGATGGAGTGAACTTGGGGATGGTGTGAATTTGCACGCCGCACCAAAGCGCCATCGCTATCACGCTTGATTACGAAGCGAGCTTGGCAAAACCTCAGGGTAATACCTGAGGTGGTCGCTCATTGCCAAATCCACACTGCAGGTTAACACCATCCGGGCTGAGAACGACGAGGAAACGAGCTGGTTACGATGAGGAACGATAGGGAATGGTTGGCTGAGAACGGCGTGAGCGGGCAAGGACTTGGAACGGTTTGGGCTGGGGATGTCGGGAAATGAAAAAAAGCCCGATAATATCGGACTTTTGATTCATTAACTAGCGCGTTGAACTTTTCCAGAACGTAAGCACCTGGTGCAAACTTTGAGTCGGGTGGGAGTACCGTTCACTATCGCACGAACGCTTTGCAAATTTGGTTTCCAAGTTCGCTTTGTCCGTATATGAGAGTGGCTGACTTGAAATCCAGTGACAACTCCTTTGGCGCATACTGCACAAACCTTAGCCATGCTCTAAAACCTCCTTTGCAACCGAAATGACACTTACATATTCTATCAAAAGTCTAGAGGATTGGCAAGGGGCTACCTGGGGAATTATTTATTACTTAGGAAAGACTCTTGCAAAACTCAAATGGATAATGTAAAGTGTAAAAAAATGTATTTTATTTTGAAGCAGTATCTGGTCCCATAAGGTTAGGAATATTGGTGGTTCGCTTACAATGAATTGACCATTACATCCAATGGCAGTCTAAGTTGGGTGATTATTAGAAGGATTTGTAGAAATTTTATCGTTAGGTGAACACAATATATTTGGTGTAATACTTTGCATATTTTTTAATAAGGTGTGTGAAAAAATACAAAAAGGTGAGAAAAGCGGTTTTGACAACCATATTGGGGGGAATTCCATGGATTATATCGAAATCCTTGCGGAGTTAGAAAACGGACTTACCGGAAACTATGAGCGGGATACAGGATATCTTGAAGCGAAAGCGCTGGAATACCGAGAGCACGAATATTCCAGGGAGATACTCCGGGGTATTGGCAGAATGCTATACAAGCTCTTGCCTGAGGAAGCACAAGAAGAAATGGGTGATGTACTGGCAGTTGACAACATTGGTTTGGAAGATTTGTATCAACAGGCTCTGCGTCTCGCCAGGGAGGGGAGTTTCCTACAAGCGGAAGAAATCATGGCCGGCCTGCTGAATAAAATCAACGGGACCTTTGAATCCGACGAGGCTAGTGTTTATATGAGCTTTGACGACGCCTTTCAGGGCAGCCTGTACGCTGATATTTATGAGGAAAAGCGAGAAATTCGTGCCATACCACGAAATCATGCAACATATCAATTCTTTCACGGCCAGCTTCTTATAGAACTCGGCAGTCCTGATGCCGCTATCAAGCCCTTGATGAAAGCTGTGGAATTAAATCCCGTCAATTGTCTGTATTTGTTGGAGCTGGGGGATGCCTTCAGAAGGACAGACGATCTGGATTACTTTCGTGCAGTGGCCCTGCGGGCGCTGGACTGCGCTCTAGATAATTCTCTGCTTGCCCGGTGCTATCGGGATCTTGGTTATTATTACTCAGAAAACAGGGAATTTGACTCAGCTCCTGCTCTATACTGGTTGAGTATTTGTTTTAAGGACAGCGAAATGGCCCGGACGGAGCTAAGTTATATCGGGGAGCAGACAGGGACGGAACCCGCAGAGCCATCCGACGAAGCTATTGAACAAATCTGTAGCAAATTGGGAATTCGAATCGGCCCCAATCCCCAAGTCATAGACACATCAATCACCTTGGGAAAGCTGGCACTGCAAATGGGCAAAACGGATCTGGGACGATACTGTTATCAGGTGGCTTACGGACTCACGGGCGACGAGAGCATTTTGGAAATTCTCCATTCTCTGTCTGAATGAGCTTCATCCATTCGTTTCGGAGAACTGAAAGCCTCGGCTTTTCCAGAAAGGATCTCCCCGGCGTGGAAATCATGCTTTATTCACTTAAGCAGTATCAGGTACCGTAAGGTTAGAAATACTGGTGGTTCACACACAATGAATTGACCATTAAATCCAATGTCAGGCCTAATGGGGGATGTTGGTGATTATAGTAAGAAGGAAATTTTATCGTTAGGCGAACACAATATATTTCGTTTAATACTTTGTATATTTCTTAATAAGGTATTAAGTGTGAAGAAAAGGATCTTGAAACCAAAATGTTTTTCCATTCGCTTTAGAGATATATTTTTGAAATAGAAAAATTATAGAGGAGGATTGATATGTCGCGATCAGTTTATGCACAAAAAAAGCGGGAATCAAAACCGGCGAATGCCAAAACCTATTCGGAATGGACCGCACTTCGTCCAGGCGTAAGCAACAGTGCTATGCTGTCGATGATCGGCGGCGGAAACCTGGGCCCCATGTCCCATGCTTTAAGAGAAAGGTTTGAGCCGGCTTTCAAGGCAGACTTTTCCAATGTCCGCATAAGTCGTGGCAGAATACCCACGGAGTTTGGTGCCGAAGCTTTTGCTCAGGGAACCGATATCCATCTGGATAGCGAGGCAGGCGACAGTGTGCTTGGGCATGAGCTGGCCCATGTGGTACAGCAAGCAAGCGGGCGGGTCGCTCCTGGGGGCTTCTCAATGGTGGAGAACGCGTCTTTGGAGTATGAGGCGGACGTATTAGGCGAGCGAGCTGCTGCCGGCGGTCAGGCACGAACCGGGGATTTTATGAGCATTACTCCCATGAATTCCCCCTCCGCACCAATTCAGGCCAAGAAGAAAAAGCATAAGCAGCAGGCCAAGAGGCAAAAGCAAAAGCAAAAGCAAAAGCAAAAGAAGCTGACTAAGCAGCAGAGAATAAGAGAGGACCTCAGAGTAAAGCGCCCGTGGCAGATAACCCAGAAAGAGTTGGAAGCAAACAGGTTTAATCCCAATCAGGACGATGATTTGCAGAAGCAGCTCGATAACCTTGAGAAAGCTGTCGACCCCACGAGTGCTGTAAAATTATTCCATAAGTATTCTGGAAACCAACATGGACAACTTTTGAAAGAAAATGGCGGAAATTGGGATATGGGCGGGGATGAGACAGACCTTGACCTTATTAAAACTCGTTTAAAGAATATGAGCCGTATGGTTCGGGATTACCCGGAGCTCAAGGGAAAGATCGGCAATATCAAAGAAGATACAGAAGACAACACATCCATGTCTGCAACTAGCACCCTTGGCGGAAACGGCAAATCGGATATTTCTTGGAATGTTCAGAGTCAGAAGAAGGGCATTTTACCCTCAATTAAAAGAAAATTTGCCTGGTGGGGTGACAAACTTACTGGTTTTTCTGCCGCCAAACCTGAATATGACGGCAACCATGAGCTTGGTCATACGCTCAACAGCCTGTTGATTGATAAGCAAAACATAGGTCTCAACGCAAAGAAGGATGATTGGCGTGATAATACTACGGCAGAGAAGATCACAAAGAAGGCAGTGAAAAAAGTTGGTAATGCCAATAGCAAGACCTCAGGTTATGGCGGTCAGGATTCCGGAGAACTTTTTGCAGAGGCTTTTGCCGACGTATATGAAAATGGAGAAAATGCCAGACCGTTGCATAAAGAGATTGTGAAGCAATATGAGAAAATGCGTGGACAGCCCTAAATATCAGAAAAAAGTGATTTCGATTATTCGAATACGGGGGTTATAAAATGAAAATTCGATGGCAGCTTTGGATGATATATCTGGACGGTTGGGACAGGCTCAAGCCCGGCGCGCCCAAATGGGCTGAGCGGCGTTGGGAGTTGTACAAGGCTGCCAAGGCCCGTTATAAAGAGAAGGGTCTTGAAGAGTGTGAGGTATCTACGAAGGAGCCGGAGAAAGAAGACTAGGCGGAACGGCAGGCGAAATAATTGCAACCGCTAAAACCACCATTGAGTTCCTACTGTAAGATATTTAATTTCTATTCGCGGGGTCTAAATCCACCGCCTTTAGGCGGTATAAGCTTTAAGCCTTAAAAAACTGAGAAGATAGGGCATACTAAACTCCAAAAAGGAGAAGAAGTATGTCAGTAGATTACAATAAATCGAGTCATGCAGTTTATGATATCAAGTACCACATCATTTGGGTTACAAAGTATCGGTATAAAATACTTGGCGGAGAAATATCAAAACGGTTACGAGAACTTGTCAGACAAGGATGCGAAGCAAGAAATATTACAATTGTACAAGGAAATATCGGAAGGGATCATGTGCACATGCTGCTGTCATGTCCTCCGAGTCTGGCACCGAGTAAAATAGTACAATATCTTAAGGGGAGATCATCAAGGTTATTGCAGGATCAATATCCGGAATTAAAGAAAAGATACTGGGGTCAACATTTATGGGCGAGAGGGTATTTTTGCGCAACGGTAGGAAGTGTGACAGAAGAAACGATTAAGAAGTATATAGAAGACCAAGAACTCTCGGGAGGTAAC
>LOEW01000011.1 GCA_001516045.1 Desulfosporosinus sp. BRH_c37 | reverse complement strand
GCATTTCCAATCAGGTCATTTTCTTGGAACCATTTTAAATACTTTGTAAAACGCTCATAATAATTTGAGCCAGTCGCCTCATCGATTTCTTTGGTTACAACACTCAAGCCATTCAAAGAGTCTATACCCATACAACGTTGGATACAGCGACCAGATCTTTGACAAAGTTCACGAGTCATTTCTTGCTTTTTCATAAGATCATCACTATTTTGGCTTATGTGCGTAAACCTGTTGATCTTTTCCCCCGTTAAATGGGAAGTTGCGGTTAGTAAGTCACTATATTTTTCATCGTTAACTAAATCATAAGTTAGGGCAAGAGTATTCAAACCAGGCTCAAAGATGGGATCATCTCGACCGACAAGATTTCCACCCATATAGACGTTTGAGCGTAACATTGCCATTCTTTCTCTATAATCAGCTGAAGTTTTCATATGGAACCTCCTATTTTACTACTTGTCAGGATAATCGTAAACACCTTTTCCAACTTTCTTACCATAGCGACCCGCTTCTACGTACTTCCTCATTAAAGGACAGGGCCGGAAGCGTTCGCCTAGATTTTGTTGCATATTCTCAAGTACCTTAAGTCTAGTATCAAGACCCACTAAATCTCCCAATTCTAGCGGTCCCATTGGAAGATTTAGTCCTATTTTCAAGGCCTTATCGATATCTTCAGGTGTACCCAAGCCGTCCATAAGCATATAAAAGGCTTCATTTCCCAGCATGGCACTAATTCGACTGGTTGCAAATCCAGGCATATCTTTGATGATGACGGTTTCTTTTCCCATCCTCTTGGCAATACTAGTAATTATCTGTAGAGTCTCTGACGTCGTCTCCAAACCGTCAATAATCTCAACCAGTTTCATGATGTGTACCGGGTTGAAAAAATGCATTCCCGCAACTAATCCTGGCCTCCTAGTCATTCCGGCCAAGTAGGTCACACTCTGTGAAGAAGTATTAGTTGTTAAGATGACATCAGACGCAGTTTCCTGGTCAAGACGACGGAATAGTTCTACTTTTAATTCAAGATTTTCTGTTGCAGATTCAATCACGAAGTCTGTTGCAGCTAGTTCACTAAAATCAAGCGTCCATTTAATCCGACTTAACACCAGTTCCACTGCTTCAGACGATATTTTACCTAATTTGACACCCTTGAGAAGGTTCTTTTCAATATTTACGCGAGCACGTTCTAACGACTCTGGAGATATATCAAATAAAAGAACCATATACTCGGCTTGGGACGCCACCTGTGCGATACCCAGACCCATCTGCCCCGAGCCAACCACTCCTATAGTTCTGATGTCACGCAAAAAAAACATCCTTTCTCAATGACTTCACTTCATTACGTCCCAATAAGCTTTAGCGACTAATGAGATTATTACGTTTAATTTTCTTTTCCTGTTGTCGATTCTTATTAGCCGAATATGCTTCAAATCTCTTGCTCAACTCATCACGCAGTCTTGCTCCAGGGACAACATCATCAATGAACAACTCTGAAGCAGGTCGCCAAACGTTAATATCTTGCAGATATTTCTGGCGTTGTTGGTAAACATATTTGGCTCTTTCCTTTTCATTTTCAATTTCCATAATCTTGTTGTAATACATCGCGTTAACAGCCGCATCTGGGCCCATAACTGCTGGCAACGCCGTTGCCAAAGCCAAACAAGCATCTGGCTGGAATGAGGCACCTGACATTGCAACATAACCGGCACCATAAGCCTTCCTTACAATGACAGAGATCCGCGGAACTGTTGACTCGCCAAGAGACACTAACCAACGAGCACCTCTTCGAGCTATGGACTCTCTTTCAACCTTGCTTCCAATCATAAACCCTGCAATATCCATAAAAAACAAGAGAGGAATGTTATAGGCATTACATACATTAATAAAATGTGCACCCTTCTCGGCAGATTCCGGAAATAGTACTCCACCCTTAACTGCAGAGTTATTAGCTAAGATTCCAATTGTACGACCACTTAAGCGAGCAAAACCAGTAATAATTTCCTGGGCATAAAGTTTTTTAAATTCAAAAAAGCTGTTGTCATCAATTACTCTGGATAGAAATTCATAAACGTCAAAGGGTATGCGCTGGTCAGCCGGAACAATCTGTTCAATCTCCCTACCTACTCCAGGGTCTCGAAAGTCTTTTATGGGGACCGTTTCTTCGAAATTCTGCGGCATATAATCCAGATATGATTTAATTGCAGCTAAGGCTTCTTCCTCAGTTTCCACCAAGACGTCACCAAGTCCGCTAACTGAGCAGTGCATTTGTGCCCCGCCCATTTCCTCCATAGTAACTATTTCTCTAGTCACCATTTCCGCCATCCTTGGTGAACCTAAGTATACACTGCTATTTTTATCAACCATTATGACAAAATCACATAAAGCTGGTAAATACGCAGACCCGGCAGGCGAGGGTCCTAAAACTGCACAGATTTGCGGGACTACCCCAGACATTTGCGTCTGATTAAAGAAGATCTTTCCAGCATGACGACGATCCATAAAAGTCTCAAATTGCTCATTAAGTCGAGCACCAGCGGAATCGACCAAGTAAATCATCGGTACCTTTAACCGTATTGCCGTTTCCTGAATCCGCATAATCTTTTCGATGGTTTTCATACCCCAAGCACCAGCTTTAACTGTCATGTCATTAGCCATGACACAAACGAGTCTACCGTTTATTTTTCCTACGACGGTCACTACCCCGTCTGCAGGTAAGCCTTCTTCTAAACACCTTGCAAAAAGACCATCCTCATACATTGAACCAGGATCCAATAACTTTTCCAGTCGAACCCGTACGAACATTTTGCCTTGGCTATGAAGTTTGTTGAGATATCCGGTATTTTGGCAAGACGTAATCTTTTCAATTCTTGCTAATAAATCAGCTTCGCTAGACATCTTATCCCTCCAGTCTTATGCAATTTTAAGTTGCTATAAAGAAGAATGGTAGTCGTTATTACTTAAGTAGCGCCAAAGTTTCTCCCTCTTCAATAAAATCTCCTTGAGAAACTTTGATCTCTTCGACTTCCCCTGCTTCTAAACTTTTAATTGTTATTAAAGATTTCATAGATTCAATGACCACAATCTCAGTACCAACTTCTACTGTAGCGCCTACTGTGATTAAAACTTGATCTATTACTCCTGTCATCTCGCACTTAATTTCTGCCATCTTCTATTCCTCCTATAATTATTTTTTGACTGAGTAAATCTTCCAGAAGGTTGATGTGTATATCCCCTTCGATGAACTGTGCATTACTAAGAATTTGTTTACAGAGGTAAATGTTTGTTTTAACACCCTCTACTTGAAGTTCTAACAACGATCTTTCAAGTCTCGCTAGAGCCTCCTTACGATCTCTCCCCCAAACGATTAGCTTTCCTATCAAAGAATCATAAAAAGGTGAGATCTTAAACCCCGAATAAACATGAGTATCTAACCGTGTCCAAGGTCCCATTGGTGGATTGAATAATGTGATAGTCCCTGGGGAAGGTCGGAAATCCCGACTTGTATCTTCCGCTATGAGTCGACATTCTATTGACCAGCCCTTAATCTCAATTTCAGATTGGTTAACAGACAACTTTTCCCCGAAAGCTATTAAAATTTGTTCCTTAACAAGGTCAATTCCTGTCACCATTTCAGTCACCGGATGTTCCACTTGAATCCGAGTGTTCATCTCCATGAAATAAAAATTCCCTTGTTGATCCAATAAGAACTCTACAGTACCTGCCCCAACGTAATCCACAGCCTTGGCTGCTTTAACCGCAATCTCTCCCATTTGAGATCGCAAATAATTTGTGACTGCTAAGGAAGGGGCTTCTTCAATCAATTTCTGCCGTCGCCGTTGGATCGAACACTCTCGTTCACCTAAATAAATAACATTACCTAATTTGTCTGCAAGCACCTGAATCTCAATGTGCCTTGGACGATCAAGGTACTTTTCAATGTACATATCCGGACAATTAAACGCTAGTTGGGCCTCTTTCTGTGCTTCCGGAAAAAGCTTATCTAGATCTTCCGGAGTTTGAACAACTCGTATACCCCTGCCCCCGCCGCCAGCTGAGGCCTTGAGCATAATAGGATATCCAACCTTCTCTGATTGAATTTTGGCCTCCTCTAAATCTGCTAGAACTTCTGAACCTGGAGTTACTGGAACACCCGCTTCAAGCATTATCTTCCTAGCTAGGGTCTTTTCTCCCATAAATCTCATAGAATGGGAACTTGGACCGATCAGCGTAAGTCCCGCGTTCTCGCAAGCCAGAGCAAAATTCGGATTCTCAGCTAAAAAACCATATCCCGGATGGATTGCTTGAGCACCCGTAGTAATTGCAGCTTCGATAATAGCGTTAATGTCAAGATAAACCCGACGATCATTAGAGCATACCTTTTCGTCTGCTAAAGTGACATGCAAAGAATCTTGATCGATCTCAGGATGAATAACCACTGTTTTAATTCCAAGTTCTCGACAAGCTCGAATAACTCTTACAGCAATTTCTCCTCTGTTGGCAATGAGGACTTTTTCAAACATGCTTCTAGCTCCTTATTCTAATAATGATAAGTGCTTTTCATTTTGATTAGATAACTTTAACTTAAGTCCTATTCTTGTTAAGGAAACCACTCATGCCTTCACGAGTTTCTGGTGAGTTTGCCAAGATAGTCACAACTTCCCTCAAATGTTTTACAGACGCTCTGTAATCCATATCTCTAATGGTGTAAAAAGCCTCTCTCCCCATATTAATAGCAGTAGGACTTTTAGAGGCGATAACCTCGGCCAGCCTGTCTACTTCTTTCTCTAGTTCGCTATTCGCTACCACTTTGTTTACGATGCCAATACGATACGCTTCTTCAGCATTGATTGTCTGACCAGTGTAGAAAAGTTCCATTGTCCGTTTCATCCCGATTACCCTTACTATTGGGGCTGCAATGATCCCTCCCCAAAAGCCAATGTTAATTTCTGGTGCACCAAAAATTGCATCCTCGCTAGCAATGGTCAAATCACAAGCAGCCGCTAGTCCAAAGCCTCCTGCAAGCGCAAACCCCTTCACAGCTGCAATAATCGGTTTACTAAGATCTTCTACCGCCAAGATAAATTCTGCATATTTGGAAGTAAATTGACGAACCGCTATTACACCGTTTTCAATTTGAGCATGCATTCCAGCCAAATCACCACCCGCACAGAAAGCCTTCTCCCCGGCGCCTTTTAAGACCACTACGCGAATTTCGTCATTTGCTCTTGCTTCTTTGAAAGCAGTAATCAACTCATTCATCATATCAATGGAAAGAGCATTCCTTCGTTCCGGTCGATTCAAGGTTATATAAGCTATATGGCCTCGATTTTCAACTATTACGTAGCTATAATTCACTTGCTACACCCACCATTATTTTTTATTAAACATCTCTGTCGACAATCATAGCCATACCTTGACCTCCACCGACGCACATTGTCACTAACCCCAGTTGCAGATCCCGCCTCTTCATTTCGTAGAGCAACTTAGTCAGAAGCACTGTCCCGGTAGCAGCAATCGGATGACCTAATGCCACAGCACCACCATTAACATTAATAATATCAATATTTTTGGGTTTCATTTCTCTAATCCAATATACCCCAACGCAGGCAAAAGCTTCATTTAACTCAATGAGTTCAATGTCATCAAGTTGTAACCCCGCTTTTCTTAAAGCTTCTCTAGTTGCCGGAACTGGCGCGATACCCATAATTGAAGGGTCTACTCCGACAGCATGGTAACTCCTGATTTTTGCTAATGGTTTAATTCCCATTTCTTTAGCTTTATCTGAAGCCATGATTACCGTTGCCCCTGCAGAATCATTCAAACCACTGGAGTTTCCTGCCGTTACTGTACCCTTATCATCATCTGCGAAGACTGGAGACAGTTTTGATAGCATTTCCATTGTAGTCCCGAAACGGGGATGCTCATCAGTATCAAAAGTTATAAACTTATTGCGGCCCGCAGGAACCTGAAGTGGTACAATTTCTTCAATAAACCTACCGCCTTTAATTGCCTCTTCAGCCTTTTGTTGGCTCCATAATGCAAATTCATCCTGTTCTTGCCTACTGATGTTAAACATTCTGGAAAGCTTTTCTGCAGTTTGACCGGTAGTAAGCTTACAAACCGGATCAAGCATAACTATCTGATCTTGGGCAATTTTATGACCCGCTTTTGCACCCCAACGCATATTCGGCAAGTAATAGGCCGCATTGCTCATATTATCAATCCCACCGGCAACCAAAATATCTGCTTCCTCGGCCTTAATAGCCTGAGCCGCTAAAGCAACAGTTTTCAGACCGGCTGAGCAATGCATATTAACCGTAAATCCTGGTTTTTCTAGAGGCAACCCGGCTCTGATGCCAATAACACGCGAAATATTTGTGGCTGTTTGACCAGATCTATAGTTTTGACCCATGATTATCTCATCTATACAGTCAGGACTAACTCCGGCCCGGTTAATCGCTTCCTTAACAACTGCAGATCCCATATCCTCTTCACGGGCTTCTTTTAAAGCACCACCTAACCTGCCAACCGCAAGTCGCGCTGCACTAGCAATTACTACTTCTCTCATAGAATGACCTCCACCTTAATCTGTCTCAATTTCCATTCTCTGAAGAGCCGTTCCCATGGCCTTGCCGGTCACATCAAACCTTAACGTTCGAGTTGCTCCTCCGCCGAGGCCCTTATAACAAACTACTTCCAAGGCCATAATGTTGGGCATAGGATAAACCTTAACTTCTCCTTGAACCATTTGTCCGAAATGCTGTTTAACCCGCTCAGGAGTGATTTCCCTGCTGATTATTTCCCAACATTTTTCGTCTTTAGCGATCAAACCGATATTGCTAATATCTCCTTTATCCCCAGATCGTGTGTAAGTCAAATCTTTTAATAAAACCTTTGGCATGTTCTAGACCTCCTTCATAGTGAGCTTCAAGGGCACTTCATCTCGTGGCACAAGTGTCGGCCACAAAGAAATTACTGGTCTCGGCCTATATGGTGTTCCATATGAGGAACCAGTGCCACCTAAGGTCCACAAGTGGGTAGCCTCACGACCAACCTTGCCGGCTTCCTCCAAAGAATCCGTTCTTGCAACAATTCTGAGACCCACTTCATTCGGTTCATAATTCGGTTCCGGAGCTAATTCACCATGTAAAGTATTGATTCCAACATAATCAAACCTAAGCTCCCTAGCCTTTAGTCCTACGATTTCAAAGCGTTTCCTAGCTGTTTGTTCCGCTTGTTTAGCTTTAGCATAAGCATCCGGCCAAGGCAATAAGATTAGCCCCTCGCTTATAAAACCATCTTTGTAGCCGACTTGGACTTTCAGTTTTTCTGGCCTTGGTTTACCTGTCATACCGGTCACACGAACCTGATCCTCACCAACTTCCTGCACCTTAACTGTGGTAAAATCTGCAATGCCGTCTGGCATAATATAGTTCGCTGGGTCGTGCACTTCATAGGTCAGTTGTTCCTTGACAGTCCATTGGTTTAAGATCCCTCCAGAACCTGCAACCTTGCTAAGTAACACATCACCATTTTCGGATACTTCAGCAATGGGATAACCTATTTGAGCCATGTTTTTAACTTTATCCCACTGACCGGATAAACCTCCGGTAACATTCTCCGCACATTCAATCAAGTGACCAATCGTAACCGCAGCCCCGATTCGATCCCAATAAGGTTCTTTAAATTCCCAACCAAACTCATACATGAGTGGTCCAACATATAGAGCCGTGTCAGATACCCTGCCTGCAATTACCACATCGGCACCATTTTTCAAGGCTTCAATGATCATATCAGCACCAATATAGGCGTTAGCAGCCATAATTTTACTTTCTATACTTTCAATATCTTTCTCACCTGTATCTAGGTTGGGAAACTCCATGCCCTTTGCTCGAAGTTCTTTCATCTTTTCGAACATATCAGTTTCAGAGATGACCCCTATTTTCAGATTTGTAATATTATGAGCACGGGCTATTTTAATGACTTCCTCAGCTGCTGCTTCTGGGTTAACCCCACCGGCGTTCGTGATCAGTTTAATGCCTTTGGGGTGGCAGATCGGTAATAACGCGTCCATCCAAGGAATTAAATCCGGTATATACCCTTTGGTCGGATCTTTAGCTTTCATCCTTTGCATGATTGCCATGGTTAACTCCGCCAGATGATCGAACCCAATGTATTTGACGTCTCCTTTTTCTGCCACCTCAATAGCCGGTTCTAACATATCTCCCCAGTATGAAGACCCCGATGCTATTCTTACTTTTTTCATGCGACTGAACCCCCCTTTTCTTTATTAGTCAGAAAACTCAATATATTACCTTTATGAGTTTTACTTTGACCATAAGGATTTTTTTTTACTTTATGGTCAAAATTCTACCACATAAATAATCTGAAAACAATAAAAAAACTGCCAGATTAATCTAACAGCAACTAAATGGTCAAATTCTTACTCTGAATGGTTTATCTTCAAAACTATGAGAAATGCTTTTGTATTTAGTCCGTAAAAAATTATATTTCGTTTATAACACACGATGGAAGTTTCTTTCTGTAGTTATACTTTTTGGCAATAAGACTTGAAAAAATAGTACTAATAGTATAAAATTTATCCGCATAGTCAAATTATATTTTCTAGTCTAGTTAAGGAGGCGTCAGGATTGGCTTCTAACGAGAAAAGAGCATCAAAACGTAAACAAGATATATTAATGGCTGCTGCGGAGGTATTCCATTCAAGGGGCTACCATGAAGCTACACTCGAAGAAATTGCTAATAAAATTGAATATACCAAAAGCAGTATTTATTATTATGTCAAGAGCAAACAAGATTTATTGTATGAATGTAATAAGCTAGCAATGGAATTATTAATTGAAAAACTATATATAATTATCGAATCCTCAATTAGTCCTGAAGCTAAGTTAAAGCAAGCTATTAAGATGCACATCAAAACTGCTATTGACAAACTTTCCCTTATGTCAACTGCTTTTTTACTTGAATTTGCGCTTCAAGAACCTTATAAAACTGAAATTAAAGGTTTCCGGGATGAATACGAAAGGCAATGGCTATCCATTTTTAACGAAGGCGTTTTGAATGGGAGCTTTAAGCAATTTGATCAGAGAATAACACTATTTATTATTTTGGGAGCAATGAACTGGATGAAACAATGGTATTCAAAAACTGGCCGATTGTGTGAAGAAGAAATCTCAGAGATATTTTGTAATTATCTGATCCCACCTTTGTTGAAAGACTCAAATTCTAAATAGCAAGGGGAGTATAGGTTTCGATTTCAAATCAAACCGAAAAGAAAGATACCAATAAAGCGTATATCGGTATCTTTCTTGTATTTACGTTATCTTTTCAACTATTAAACAAAATCAGGGCTACATAGGAAACTGTATTTTTACCATTGTTATAGGGTATTCCGGAGGCTTTTACCAAGTCCATTACGTCAATTCCATTGGCTTCAACGGACGACACTGCTTTATCGGGAAATTGGCATTCTTCTCCCGAGAGATAGGCACACTTTGCACAATAAGTACAAGGACCAGCATTCAAAGGAAGGATTTCTTTAAAGTTGTAGTTATTCTCCATACACTCAAGTATCTTTCTAAATATTTTCGTATGCTTAACTCCTCCCTCGAGCATGCCTTTCCAGTCAAGCGAACTAGCTATCGGATGGACTGACTGAAACAAAAGACCCTGCTTAAATCCCAAGGCCCGCTCCTTTAACTCCTTAATAGGACCTACTGCAGGAGGACACATCCAATTCTTATTGTAAGACCCACATGAATTCTGTTCACATAGCTTTCTGAAATCCTCATTAAACTTGAT
>LOEW01000010.1 GCA_001516045.1 Desulfosporosinus sp. BRH_c37 | reverse complement strand
AAAGTGGGAGAACCGTTAGACTTAAGCGGCTTAGTCGTAACGGGAACGTACTTAGATGACAGTACGCAAATCGAACCGATCAAAGCAACAGATGTTACGGGCTTTGATAGCACAGCGCCAGTCGAAAGCCAAACGTTGACGATCACATTTGGGGGCAAAACAATAAGCTACACTATTAAGGTAAGTAAAGGTGACCTAAAAAGCATAGCCATAACAACCCCAGCAACAAAACTGAAGTACAAAGTGGGAGAGCCGTTAGACTTAAGCGGCTTAGTCGTGACGGGGACGTATATGGATGATAGTATGCAAATTGAACCGGTCAAGGCGACGGATGTCACGGGCTTTGACAGCACAGCGCCAGCGGCAAGTCAAACGTTGACGATCACTATTGGGGGCAAAACAACAAGCTACACCATCGCGATAACCAAAGTTGAACTAAAAAGCATAGCCATAACAACCCCGGCGACAAAACAGCGGTACAAAGTGGGAGAGCCGTTAGATCTAAGCGGCTTAGTCGTAACGGGAACGAATATGGATGAGAGTACGCAGATTGAACCAGTCACAGAGGCCAATGTAACGGGCTTTGACAGTAAAGCGCCAGCCGCAAGCCAAACGTTGACGATCACTATTGGGGGTAAAACAACAAGCTACACCATTGTGATAACCAAAGGTGACCTAAAAAGTATAGCCATAACAACTCCGGCGACAAAACTGATGTATAAAGTGGGAGAGACGCTCGATCTAAGTGGCTTAGTCGTAACGGGGACGAATATAGACGACAGTACGCAAATAGAACCAGTTACCGCGGCAGATGTAACGGGCTTCGACAGTAAAGCACCAGCCGCAAGTCAAACCTTGACGATCACTATTGGGGGTAAAACAACAAGTTACACTATTAAGGTAGTAGAACTGGATACGGTTAAACCAGTTATTACTTTGATGGGTAGTCAAGTTGTCAATCTAGCCAATGGTGCTAGCTATACAGATGCAGGGGCCACAGCAATGGATAATGTCGATGGTGCGATAACGGAGCACATCGTAACCACGATAACTAATGATATGAATACAGGATCGACACTAGACACGTCAGTAGCAGGTACTTACACGTACCATTACAATGTAAGTGATGCAGCAGGAAACAAGGCTGATGAAGTAACGAGAACCGTGGTGGTAGCCGCAGTTCCCGTCATTCCTCCTGATACAGATCGTTCGGCAGCAATCTTCGGAATCAGCGGAGCAACCGCCTTCACAGCAGGTGCAGCTGGTGGACCAGCAGTGATTGCAATAACAGGAGTTAAGATGAATGATGGAACTTCAGTAAATGCATCGACCACAACTCTCACAGGCAATGTTGTTGTTAAGATCGACTCAGTAGTAGTTACTGGAGCGAACTACACAGTAGATGATGCTGCAGACACAATTACCCTCACACAAGCTTATCTGAATACTCTGACTGCAGGGGCAAAACACTTCACAGTGGAGTATACAGACGTAGCTCACAATGTAAGTCAACAAATCAGTGGGAATCAGACCATTACAATAGCCCTTAACAGCGATGCGAGCCTGGCCACGGTATCCGGTCAAAACATCGTAGCCGGAGAGGAAGCTGGAACGACCACAGAACCAAAGACTGCGTCTATTAATGTAACGAACGCAGTAGCATCGGTAGCGGCTGGAGACGTATTGGTAACCGATGCGGGAGCGTACTCAGTCTTCTGCGGAGCGAATAGCAACTTCATAACCCCAGAAACAGGCAACGTCAACTTGGTAGCAGGCGGTGCGACACATGTTTACATTATTGTCATAGCGGCAGATTACACCACTGTATACTATGATGTGACGATCAACAGAGCAAGTGCCCTTAACAATAGTAACCTAAACTTAGAGGCAATCATGTCGGCGGGTGGAACAGTCATTGACAACACATCAGCCGGACCATATTCAGCGGGAACTACAGTTAGTGTAACTGCAACAGCAAATAGTGGTTATATTTTTGAAAGCTGGACGCTTGACGGAAATGTAGTGAGCACTAACGCAACGTTCGACTATATCATGTCGGCAGAAGATACCACGCTGGTTGCCAATTTCAAAAACAGCGACGGGTTTGCAGGAGGTTTAGGCACAACAGAAAATCCTTATCAAGTTGCAACAGCAGCTCAGTTAAATAATGTGAGGGATTACCTGGATGGGTCTTTTCAGCAAATCGCAGATATTGACCTAAGTGACTATGATTCAAATCAAGTCTGGGTACCAATAGGTAATAGTGGAGCACCTTTCGTAGGTGAATTTGACGGTAATGGATATAGCATTAGTAACCTAACAATCAGTGGAAATTCAAACGATGTTGGATTGTTTGGTTATATAGGTCAAGCACAGCTTAACAATATTCAATTAGAGAACGTAAATATTAGTGGGCATGATAATGTGGGAGGACTGACCGGAGTTCTTTCCCGAGGGACTATTAACAACAGCCATGTTTCAGGAAATATAACCGGAAGTCATTATTATATAGGAGGTTTAGTGGGTTCTAACGAAGGGGGTACGGTAGATAGCTGTTATACAGGAGGAACGGTTATAGGCTCCTACTACGTTGGCGGACTTGTGGGTAAATCAACTTATGGAAGTACGGTAATTTCTTATGTTGGTTTAATCGATAATTGTTACACAACGACTAACGTAGTCGGTGAGAGATATGCCGGAGGAATAATTGGGTCAATGAGTTACAGTACCGTCAGTAATTCCTTTGCTCTGAACCCGGCAGTGTCTTCTAATTATGATTCTGGTCGAATCGTCGGAAGCCAAGGGGGTCAGGGTATACTTACAAATAACTATGCTCGTTATGATATGGGTGGGCCATTTGAAGACTCATCCGACAAAACCCTTGGAGGCAAAGACGGAGAGGATCTATACGGCTGGGAGGTTTCTGGTGGAAACGTAACACGAACAGCAGCCATTGCGAGTTCTTCGGTTATAGATAATGTTACGGCAAATCCTAATGTAGTTATTGAACTTTACATGGATACTTTTAAAGCTGACGGAAGCGAAGCTAACTCAAATAACTGGAGTATCGATGTGGGGAATACGGGCTTGACCGTAACTAGTATTACACGGGTCGATGATAACGAAATAAACATTCAGTTTAACGGTACAGCAGGAACAGGGAGCATAACCATTCAGGCATTGGCAAGTGCATTGACAGGGAATGTCAACAGCAACACGTGGGAAATGACTGTCCAGGACAAAGTTCCACCAGTGATGAGTATCATCGGTACACCGAATAGCAGTACACAACTCGTGTTGAATTTTACTGAGCCTTTATGGAACTCTGTAGATGGGGAAATATCATCATTTGCCGAACAATTTGTTAATGGAGACGTTAGCGATCTGTTTATGAGCCTAAATGCAACGATAAACTCTGCACAATATTTAGAAACAGGAAATTTAGCCACCATCACGTTGAGTATTTCAGCTGCTCAAACAGGGAGCCTTATAGCAATCGACAATAGCCGTACGATAACTGATGAAGCGGGAAACGAAATGCAGCTATTTTCAATGGAATATGACGGAAGCAAATGGGTTCAGTATACGGGGGACGGAGACGATGATGCGGCTTCGGCGAACACAGCGAATCTAGGTCAACCCTATACCAAAATGATATTCCCTGGCGATGATGAAGACTGGTATAAATTTAGTGCAGAAGCAGGGGTGACCTATACAATATCCACCTCAAATCTAACGAATGAGCTGGATACGGAAATGTATCTATATGATAATCCGATGAACGAATTAGCCTATAACGACGATATTGAGGAGGATTACTCATCTCAGATCACATGGACGGCAGAGACTTCAGGAGATTATTATGTAGAAATTAATAGCTGGGGCGGGATAGGAAATTACGACTTTTCAATATCTGAAGAGACCGCCTGGAATACCGGTACGGTAGTACTTGACAAAACAAATTATGTTGCTGGCGACACTTTAACGATAACATTAACTGACCCTGACCTAGATACAGACACAGGCAGTCAGCAGACAGCAACTGTAAATATGACAACAGAAACAGTAACCACTCCAGTACCGGTATCCTTGACGGAGACCGACGATAGCACCGGAATATTCACAGGGAGCATTACGATAGGAAGTAATGCAGGCCAGCTAAACGCCCAGCTCGGGGAAACAATTACCGCGACATATAACGACGCCTGTGGCGCGTCTGGTACAGCGGAAACCGTTACAGCCGAAGCCCCAATGGGTTATGCAATAGAAGGAACTATTAGCTGTGGGGATGGTGATCCTACGGCAGATGTGAATTTAACCCTGGTTGCTACCCTAAGTGCTGATGGCACGCCTAAGTCATACCAAACAAATATAACAATACCTACAGGGGATGAAGATGGTGTTTCTTACAATATAGTGGTGCCTGATGGTTATTATCAGCTTGCTTATTACATCGATGGGGAAACGCCGTATGTGCAGGACGGTTATTATAGTGATAGCGGTGTAGTGTACGCCCCTTACGGTGGGATAGAAGTAGACAGTAATAAATCAGATGTGGATATGATACTTCAAGAAGGAAGTAAGATAAGCGGAACCATTAATCTGCCCTCCGGTACAGCTTCTGCTGATATACCGGTAAAACTTTGTGCAGAATGGATGGTTAATCAGTTCACCTCTGGTATTAATTTTGTCAATAAAATTAATATACCTTCCGGTTCCGGGTCTAGTAATTATACAATTACTGTTCCACAGAATGATAGTGTGAATTATAAGGTGTCGTATCAGACTGATTTTGCAGGTTATTTACCGTATGGATATTACTCCAGTAGCGCTACACCTGACTCTGTAGATTATGGTTCAGCTACTGATGTTAATGAGACAACTGGGTTTAGTGATATTGATATGACTTTAATTAGCGGAAGTACCATATCGGGAACCGTAAGATTAGGCTGCCCGGCAAGTCAGGATTTTACAATACGGATCGTGGTTTGTAATTCTGATTCGTCGGTTGATGATAGTACCGATGTAGATATTGAGGCCGGGCAACAAACGATCGGTTATACTATTACTGTGCCTTTTGGAACGGGTTATAGTATTTGCTGTTTTGCGAATGGTGATTTGGGTTATATGAGTTATATGATGTATGATAACAGTGAAGACGGTTATGATTGTTCAATTGGTGATTTGCCAGGAATTGATTTATACATTCCTGTAGCAATTGATCCTGAATCGTTAAATTTGCTAGATAGTCCCATGATGGTTCTGTCAAGTAATCAAGACCTGCTGTCTGTAGCTTGGCTTGAAGGTGATATACCTATCACACCTGTTGCAGGTGCTCAGGGAGATGCAACGCTTACGGTGATTGATTGTGAATATAATATAGCTAAAATTAATGTGACGGTAGCAGCAGACGGGAGTGTCAGTTATACAACCATACCGTATCATTCAGAAGGGTTTTCGTCACAAACAAACAGCACGATATTAAATGATGAAGCTACGTTGGGTTTTGTTGCGACAAGTGCTTCAGTAGATCCTGGTGGCATAGTCGCAGTATCATTGAATAATCCTAATGGCTGCATAGATATTACGTCAGTGAGTGGCGGGCAAGCAATGGTCACTTTAAGCGATGGCACGAGCTCAGCGAATGTCTATGTAGTAGTAGGATCAGACGGATCGATAATTGTAATTTTTATGCCACATATAATTAATGTAACAGCGGATATTTTAAGTCAGGGTGTTACGTGGGGAACACCTCAAGATTGTTCTTCGAATGATCCTAGTGTGGCAACAGCAAGTATTGATACAGATAATTCATCGGTTGATATCAAATCGGTATCTCCTGGACAAACAACTATTTATGTAAGCGATGAGAGCTATTCACGAGCGATCATTGTGAAGGTAGCGATGGACGGTTCAATTAGAATTATGGAAATACACTTAGCAATGCCTTAAAAAAAGTAAGCGGTGGAAGAAATAGCGTTGTATAAAAAATTCACCTGATTTCAACTTATTGAAAATCAGGGTGAATTAACGTTCTTACAAAAATCCTTCACTTGCAACATCCTTGCTCGGGTCGGAAAAGGTCTTCGAAGATCGTCTCTTGAGGCCTTCCTTTTCCTTGCAAAGGGGTTGTACCCCACAACTACTCCACAACAGTTCGACAAAATTTGCAAGGAGTTTTTTCCATAGTGAGCGGCTCTTTTCTTGTGTGCACTAGGCATGGGCGTTGTCTCAAGTCCAATCGGCATAGCGCTACTGTCAAGACGCTACTATTCAGTCAAAGTTGTCTATGGTATAATATGGTATGTAACGGTAACAATCTAAGGAAGCAGTAAAAGGGAAGTGAATTTCATGTCAATTTCCCAGAATGATCCTAGTCAGAAGTATACCTATGCTGATTATCTAACCTGGCCTGAAGGAGAAAGATGGGAGTAATTGACGGTGTGAGATAAACTGATATAGTTCAATCCTGAAGTTTTGCACCCTCTAAACCCTTGTTTGTCTAATTTCCAGGCAGCCTAAAGCTATTATTTCATTTTGGTTATTAACGTTTAACTGGCTTTTTCAAGGTCTTTTAGCTGGTTATTAAGAAAAGAATTCTCAAATAGCTCTTTCAAATATTCATATTCAACGGAATTCCTAAATTCCAAAATGTCCACTAAACCGGACTTGGCGATGCTTGTGATCACTACTTGTAGCAAATCGTCAAATAATTCCCAAAGTCGTTCCGCTAAATTTTTCTCAATAAGGTCATCTTTGATCTCCGCAAACAAACCATCCAAGGAGTCATAGGCGTTCACTCGGCGAAAATAAGCCAGAAGAGTATAGAGAATATAACAGGTTGTTATATGGGCGATTTGAGCATCAAAATCCCTTGATTGACAGGTCCCTAATTTTAGATGTTGCTTTGTTTCCTTGAAAAATACTTCTATGCT
>LOEW01000009.1 GCA_001516045.1 Desulfosporosinus sp. BRH_c37 | reverse complement strand
GTTAACCTCCGGAGGTATGGGAACAATGGGCTATGGTTTCCCTGCTGCCATCGGTGCAAAAATAGGCAATGAAGATAAATTAGTTATTTGTATTTCCGGTGACGGGGGAATGCAGATGAATATTCAAGAGATGGCTACTGCTGTGGCAGTGGAGCTTCCTGTGATTATTTGCATATTTAACAACAGCTCTTTAGGAATGGTCAGACAAGTTCAAACACTCTTTTATGAAAAGCATTATTCCAGTGTATGCACAAGACGCAGGAAATCATGCGATTTAAGATGTAGTGGTACAAGTGATCAATGTCCTGTCTATTCACCGGATTTTGTTGCCTTGGCTAAGTCTTACTAATAGTCCGATTCATATGAAGGAACTGCTCTTTGTCAAAATAAGAAAATGCTCTGAAGGTGATAAGGAAGAATTGTTCAGAATTGCTGAGGTCTTTGGTGTTTCAATCATAGATTATGATAAAGAAAGTGTCTTGATGGAATGCGTTCAAACGGAAAGCAAGAACAACGATCTGATTAATCTCTTGAGTAGTGAATTCAAAACCATTGAAGTGGTTAGAGGCGGAAGTGTTGCCATAGAATCGATAAGTATGACAGACCGGTAATTGACTCCTTGGAGATTTAAATATTCCCCTGAAACACCGTATCAGTATCTCTGCATAATTGTAAAAATATGAGCGAATCTGCATTAGATGCAGGTTCGCTCTTCCTTAGTATGGATAATGTTTTGTTAGTGCTTCTTCCATTGTTTGTCCTACTGACCAAAAACACTCTGTAACCCTTCGCTCGATATTAGATCATCTGATAATTAAATTTGCTTTTAAAATATGATAAATCCGAAAAAAAGCTATTACATTCCTTGCGATTATTTGTCACGGTTCTTCCGTTGTAGTTCCATGTTACTATTTCATTATCATTTAGACCTCGATTATTCACCGTTATCCCACCTTCAAAGTCATTATAAACCCCACCCCAAGGGTCGAGTCAATATAATTCTGGGGAGATTATTAGAATATGCTTAATGTCCAACAATCCAGCTCACCCTGCATATTCTCTGCAAACTGGTGGGCAAAACCTCCTAAATCCTGAGCTTCAAGCGAAAGCGGCAGATGTAAATAATCTTAAACAGATTATCGAATACTATAGTGGTGTTTCCAATGGAGCATGAGCAAATTTTAGTTGTTGAGGCGATAGTTATGCTTGATGTTTGTTTGTTGGGCACAGGCGGTATGATGCCCCTGCCACACAGATGGCTGTCATCCCTTCTGCTAAGGTATAATGGTAGAATGATTCTGATCGATTGTGGCGAAGGAACTCAAATCCCGATGAAAATGACTGGCTGGGGTTTCAAAACTCTCGATGCTATTTTATTTACCCATTATCACGCAGATCATGTAGCCGGACTACCCGGCCTGTTGCTTACAATCGGTAATTCTGGAAGAGAAGAACCGCTAAGTTTGATGGGGCCTCCAGGTCTAAAAAAGGTGGTTGAGGGTATGACTGTCATTTCACCTGATTTACCGTATGAGTTGAGACTGGTCGAGCTATCCGATATTGAAAATACCAAAACAGGCATGGGTAGTATCGAGATCAAGAGTATACCAGTTGATCATTCTCTTCCTTGTCTATCATATAGTATTGAACTTCCAAGGGCAGGCAAATTTGATGTTGAGCGTGCTAAGCAACTAGGCATTCCTAAAAACTACTGGAATAGTCTTCAACAAGGTGTGATCATTACCCTTGAAGGCAAGACAGTTAGCCCAGAAATGGTACTTGGGGAAACACGGAAAGGAATAAAAGTTTGCTATTGTACTGATACAAGGCCGACAGAAGGTTTAGTTGAGTTTATCAAAGACTCTGACCTCTTTATTTGTGAAGGGATGTATGGCGATGAGGATAATCTGCAGAAAGCTGTGCAGAAAAAGCATATGATGTTTTCTGAAGCAGGATTACTCGCCAAACAAGGAAGAGTAAATGAATTCTGGCTCACTCACTATAGCCCGTCCATAAGAGAACCAGATGAATATCTTGAGAATGTAAGAACACTTTTTACAAATGCTCTAGCAGGAAAAGATATGCTTACTAAGACATTCAAATATGCAGATTAAATACCAAGATGCAATTACCTCTTAAAAGATAATACTAATTCGTGTTTTAACCCAAATTAAATTCACTTCAGAAAACAATAAGCATAAATAAATCTCCTTCCCTCGTTGAAACGTGGGAGGGAGATTTATTTGTTTTCTACGATTGGCTATTTTCTAGTTTACAAAAACTTTCTTCTATAAGTTAATCCAAATTTTATTACTAAGCTGCTGATCTTAGAGATGTGTCTTAACAAGTGGGGGCATTACAGATTCCTCTTAACTCTGAAACATCCGTTTTTACCTTTGCTACAGTAGTGTGTGAACCCAAGAAAATCAAATGTTTCCGGCTTCTTTATACCAGCTTTCTTGCATTCATTCACGGCAAATCTTCCAAATTTTATAATCTTCGTCTTAGCTTCTTGAATTTCAAGGTCATTATTTTTTGCATCTAAAAACAAAGGGCACAAAGTTATAAAAAAAACCAAAGCATACTCAAATTATATTCGCTTTAACGAAAAGACTACAGTATTGGTGGAATCAGGACATTGCAGTTCCTTCAATTGATTGATCCAATCATCGCTATCTGTATTCCTCCCATAAGCTGTCAAATATGGGATCAGCCCGCCTAAAGCATAGATACAGATTTGTTTGCAGTCCCCAATCGTAATACTTGGATCAGAATAAATTAGTGTATCCCCTTCTTTATACCCCGCACTGCAATATCCTTTTACGCTTTTGACTTTGATTTCAATCTTCTTCATTTTTGAATTCACCTTTCCTTTTGAAAAGTTATAGTTGTATAAGTCGCTATTTATATGTTATTTAACTTATTCTATTAAACAATTCATTATCATTCAAAATATTCTTCAGAAAAATATTCAAGAAAGGAGAGATTGACGGTGAATCGAACAAAAAAGAACTTCCAACTTGACCTATTACTCTTAGTTACATTTATTGCAGTTACGATCAGTAGTCTTGTACTTGATAGCCATAATCCTAGCTTTATCCTATGGGGAATAGCCAGATCATCATGGGTCCTGATTCACACGGTATCAGCTCTGGCGATGCTGGCTGGGACAGCTATCCATCTGAACTGGCATTTTGACTGGATAAAGACAGTTTTCAAACACAGCAAACGCTCCGTGCCTGCTCGGATCCGCCGCAACCGTACAGTAAACCTCTGGCTCTTTGGCTTGCTGGCAATACTTGAAGTGTCTGGTTTGCTCATCTGGCCAATGGCCGGCAACCTCGCCGAGGGAACCACCCTTGCAGATACCATCCTCTTTGGTTTAGCCTATCATGCCTGGAGGTCTCTGCACAGCTGGTGTGCGGTTTTGATGTTTATTTTCATAATTGTTCATCTGGGCCTTCATTGGAATTGGATATGTTCAATAGTCAGGCGTTTCATGAGCTCTGACAGTGACCGGAAAGGATTAAAAATCAATGACTAACGTTAATCACGACAAGACAATTAAAGGAACATTTTGGGGAGCAATAGCATTTTATGTTTTGATAGCCTTCGAATTTGCTTACATGGCTGGACCTTTTGCAGTTTACTTCTATTCCGTATACAAGCCTACGCTGGATTTTTTCAACCAATCCCCTGAATTGGCATGGCTTGTAAGTTTTTTCCTTCCCCATGCTGTTAGACAAACATCATCGATATTTATCAATATGCACGATATTGTTGGTGCATTTCTAACAATTTTGGGCTTCATAGGGTTCTGCATCGGAGCATGCCAGGTTTATTATCACAAGTTGGCAAAAAAGGGGGCTGTAACCGGTAAGATATATAAATTCATCAGGCATCCGCAGTACGCCTCCTTCATTATTTTCAGTTTTGGGCTTCTAATCCTTTGGCCAAGATATATCGTACTGGTTATGTTTATTACAATGCTCTTTATATACTACTTACTGGCAAAAGTCGAAGAGAGAGAATGCGAAGCAAAGTTTGGTCAGTCTTATGTTGACTACAAAAACAAAACCGGCATGTTCCTGCCCTTCAAGGTAACCTTTTTGAATAAGCTGCTTGTGTTTCCAAAAACAAATTTGAGCCGGTTTCTTATGACATTTGGTATGTATTTTATGATCCTGGTAGTGGCAGTTAGTATTGCAAAAGGTGTTAAAAGCATTGCCTTAAACAGTCTATATGCTATCTATAAGTCTGATTCTGCAAATATTGCGCTATCAAAAATCGAAACTAGCAAGTTGGAGGAGATTTTGAACATCGCACTTTCAGACAAAGAAATACAAGAAAGAATAGAAAAATCAAAACAGGGCAGCAGTGCAAAACTCCTTAATTACATTCTCCCAAGCGAGTGGTACGCTGCAGAAATTCCGATGAACGGAGTTAAATATAGGGCAGACCACCGTTCTCCTTCAAACTATGACCAGAACATGTATAAAGTCATATTTACAAAAGCAGATATCAGATCTAATAAGGATGTTTCAGGAATTGACATTATTATTAATGTTGAAAAAAGAGAGCCTATAGTCGAAGTTTGGGTTAATGTTGCGGATCAGAAAGTAATCAAGATATTGGACATGCCTGAAGCTATAAAGTACCAAAATATCCCTATCGCAGTGTATTAGGCATGCGAACCACCATGTATTCTTTTTTCTTTCTGATACAATCCTTACTGTAATGACGCTGCAATAGAGTTTCCTTATCGCATCGTTCTACAATAGAAAAGTACCTGTCACAAAGAACAAGTAGTACCCTGTAGTTAGGGCTAACTTGCTCTCGCTTTACCCAGCGGGCTTGTCGTAGTTCATCGTTTTTTCCTAGCTGTCCTTAGCTTTCTCGTATCGTGCCACACCCATTATAGCGTTGTTGGTATTCAGCTTGATACAATTATTGGCTTATTTACTAATACAAAAATAAAAACCCGCAAAGTCGACATCATTGCCAACCCTACGGGTGTCATATCCAATATGACCAATCTTGCATAAAAATCTAAACTCAACCCTTGTCCCAGCTAGGAAAATAACTTCTGCCAGACCATCGTTTTGCACTTCTATATGATCCAGTGTTTGAGCATTAACTTACTCGTGTTTGCCAACCTTCATTGCTGCATACCTGCTTCATAAAACTGACTTACATATTCATCCTCAACAATTAAATATTGAAGTTCCTCCGCTTTTTAGGATTGTTCTGTTAGTAATATTTGCTTCATTCTCTCCATCATACTACCGGCAAGCACTTCTCCTTCATTGGCCCTGTCAGCTAAAGGACCATAGCCAAAGCTTGCGGCGATATCGGTTAACACAGCCTTCAGGGCTAGCATTCTTCTACGATAAAACTCTTCGTGATCAACATCCTGCTCGGATAACCCCAGTTTTTTTCTTAATACATCCGGCCCATACAATAAGGGCATCATCATTTGGGCGATATTCCTGTCCATCCAGACCTGACTGTTAAGCTTTGTCGTAGCGTGATTGATTAACTCCAAATAGAGAACCGATAGTTTATAAAATTTTTGACAGTCAGCATCATTGAACCATTCTTCCACCGTCCATTTTTTCTCGCTTTTATGTCCCAAGCAGAAGGCCATATTATCTACCATGAGAATCCGTTCTATTTTCGTGCCGTCCAATTCAAAGCGCACTGCCCGACCAATCGGGAAGGTTCTACAATTTCGAGACCGTACTGGATATATTTTACACCGCCCGTCCTCAAGCATAAAAATACATGGACCATCTTCCGCATGCTTTAGCCTGACGTATGGCCACTTTAATTCATGGCTAAATTCGTACTTACAATATTCCGATAAAAAATGCTGCCCGGAAACCCCCAAGTGCCGGACCATGATCTCAATATCCCAGGGGTCTAACAGGATAGTAATGTTATTACAACACCTACCCATACATTCGTCCTTACAATCAAAGGTGAATTGGTGGTCCAGTTGAATATCAGGCAGTGATCCCTCATCAAGCCTTTTTAGTAAGTCTTGTTTATAATTATAGGTCATAATAAACCCCCTTCAGTATAGTTAAACGCAACACTATGTCTTTTAATTCGACACAAAGAGAACAATACCTTTTTAAAAAGTTAATATCTTGCTACAAATATTCTTTTTTTACAAAAATTATATAAAAAGGTTATAAATATACTATTTTTTTTTGCTTTTCTTAAGAGACATTACAAAAAGCGACAAACCATCATATATTTTATACAACGCTAGTGAGTAAATGGAGTAACGATATTGTAATTATTAAGCGATGGCGTAAGCAAGTTAATTGATATCCAATGTGAGCTATCACTCATTGTCTTGTTATTTATATGAACAATAAAAGCCCGCATATTGACATCGTTGCCAAAGCTGCGGGCGCCATTTTACAATATATAACATCTTGCACTAAAATCTAAACTCAACCCTTATCCCAGCTAGGAAGGGCCGACGCTTATGGCTTACCTTTTATTAATCGTGTTCTCAAAGTAAAGAGGATATTTCAAGTTAGTTACAAGACCGTCCTGTATCGCCTTTCTGAAAGTTTAGGAAAATCTATATGGGGAAAATTTCAGCATGCCTATAAATTAAAAACTGGCAA
>LOEW01000008.1 GCA_001516045.1 Desulfosporosinus sp. BRH_c37 | reverse complement strand
CCCGGGCAGCAGAACAAGCCAAGAGGTCGATGGGTTTAAATTCACCGAGTTTAGTATGTCCTTTTTTGCTATCCATTATCTTGACCCCCTTTTCATTGTTGAAGAATAGCCCAAAGCAGGATTGGCTTTTAGGGATTCCAAACGGTTAACGCCTAATTTACTCAGATATTCTTGGAAGTCCTTAACGCCAAAGATCCATTCATCGGCCCACTTATCAAAACCTTCCTGGGTGCGGGTGGCTTTAAAGAAGTTGGCAATAAAGTCGCCATCAGGTTCATGTACTCCATACAAACCCGTTGGGTGAGCACCCCAGGGTAATTCGACAATATAATCCACCATGTAACCGGGTAACATATTGCGGGTCGGTTCTCGACGCAAGTATTCTTCAGGAACGACTTGTTCTGCGATAATAATATTATGTTTAGAAGCCTTGATCGCTTCTTGGTCACTAAATTTTAATCCATCTACCCTCACGGTCCCTTCAGCACCCACCATTTGGACATGAGTGATACACCAGTCAGGATTGGCAGCCGGGACCAGGATGATCTCAGAATTCGTAAAAGGCTCTTTATACGCAACATATTTATACTTACCTATATGGGGGTTGGATCCATCACGGAGTCCGGCTTTACCAAGGTTATCATTCTCCGGATTCATTATATCGCTTCCCATAGCAGCATAAGAGGGTAAAAACGGCAGACCCTGGGCTCCGGCCGTTAACCTATTTAAGGCTTGGATATGTGACCAGTCTTCATACAGGATTTCACCTTTTTCAATTCTTCGTGCCAAGTTACTGCCAAACTTTCCATAGAGCTCGTGTCCACACCAGCTGGATTCCCAGATTCCTACGCAACCAGCTCCCACAAGCATATCATCATGGGTTCCGCCATTCACCTCCATCAGATGAAGGTTACGTTTTTTCTGACGAATCAGCTCATATATGGCTGCCATAGGACGCCGCCAAACAGTAAAACCTCCGAATGTCAACATATCGCCATTATTGATCTGCCCTATCGCTTCTGTGAGACTAACAATTTTAGGCCTGGCCATTGTTCAAAACCTCCCTATTTAAATGAATTTCAAGTTATAATCCACTTTCCATCCACCCATCAACTACTACACAATAAGTGGTGGTTCTCTATGTTTAGACTCCTGCAGAGCCTGACTTTGGTTTCGATGATCCTACCACATTCACATGCTCAGTTGCCGAAGTATAGAATGGATATTTCCCCATGAACCAATCGTTAAACAGTAACGGAATAATAGCCCAGAATAACCAAACCAAAGGTTTGTTAGTATGATTGGAGAATTCCGGTTTTAGTCCCAAGAGTGGTAGACATACTGCGTAATAGATATAAAACTGAACTGCTGCAGCGACGAATACCCCAATTGTTCGTACGAACCACCCAACAACGCTTCCCCATTTCTGAGGCCAGTTATCAAAATAATGATTCCAGATCAAAAAGGGAAATAAGGTAAACCCAGCAAGGGAGGCGGAATTGTAATAGCGCCATGCCAAGGATGTAGGCCCATCAGCGGCTTTATGATCTACAGCCCCCCATACTGCACCCATTCCAAATACAGTGATTTTTACTGAAACATAAGCCAAAAGAATAATTGAAACCAGGGCAACCAACCCACCCCATGGCTGTTTTTTAATAAGGCTAAACGGTTGTCCTGACCATACATTAGCGGTCATGAACAGGTAAACAACCATCCATTCCCAGATCCCAACGATATAGTTCAAGTGAGCAACTCCATCAATTCCTCCCCACCAAGGACCGGCCGCTGCAATAGGTTGCTTTAAAGCCACAGCTACGTAGAAGGGATAAATTAGACATCCATACGCAAAAAGCGTTACGACCGTGGTGAGCGACCACTCCGCCAAACCTGACGAAAGCGCGTCTAGTTTACCTGCCCAAGGCCACTTTTTAAAGATAATCGTCCAAAATGCATACGTGAAAAAGCCCATTAAGACTACCATTGTAAGAGCCCCACCGGTGTATTCTTTGGCTAGTTCTTCAGTGATTCCCCGAGCCACTAATGCATCAACACTCCACAGAGGAAGTATGACCTTACCTAGGAAGCCTTGAAATATACCATAGATAATAACGTAGACCATTACGATATTTACCCCGATTTCCACAAACCCTCGGGTCAGAGGATTTTTTAGCTTTGCAAATGGCCAATCCCCAAATAGCATATGTTGCCAGAGTCCCACCAAAATCATCCAAGCAAGAAACTCAATCATGGGATGTTCATAAAACTTGAAAATTCCTTGGGGCGACGCAAAAATAAACCACGTTATTAGTGCGATGAGTAAAAATGAAGCCGCTGATAAAATACCGGTTAAGGGTTGACCCCAACGGGCTTTCGAACTATGATCTGACATAGACATTCCTCCTCTTAAATTTTGGCTAGCAAAACTGTGGCAAGCTAAAGACTTTAAGTGCTATGCCATTAAAATAAATGCGTTAAGTCTCACTCCTTTAGCTTCCCTCCTTCTCTGTACCCAGACAAATTTCTAATTCCTCTATTCCGAATCTACTGAATTGTCTTGCAATTATCGCGCCAAGGAGCGATCTTTTTAATAAAGTTTGTTTTTCAGCTATTTATAAGGGTTATGGCCCTTGTATCCCTTATAAATCCCATAAATCCTCAATCTTTGGGATGTACACTAACTTCTACACTTTTAGGCAATTAACACGTATTCCCTTTCCGTGTCCTCACTTTAGAGCCATGTCTATTTATAGATACATGTGCCCCAGAGTTTACACCCTATATTAAGTATTTATAAAAAAAACTTGACTGGCGCCAAAAAAAACATCCTCCCATAAGTAGGAGGAATACGCTTACAAGTTAGTGTAAATCATGTTTTTTAAGCTTTTTGTATAAACCTGCCCGGGATAAGCCTAGAGTTTTAGCGGCTTGAACTTTATTCCCTTTTGCAGTATCAAGAGCATAGATAAGAGCTTCTTTTTCCACTTTATCAAGAATATTGTCCAGTGACCCTCCGACCATAGGGCGCGTTTCATGACCGACAAGGATTTGCAAATAGCTTGGTAGATGTTTAAGCTGGATTTCCGGGCCGTCAATCATGTTAAAGGCCCGTTCAATAGTATTTTCAAGTTCGCGAATATTGCCGGGCCAGTTATGTTTCATCAGAACTTTTTGCGTTTCTTCTGTTATACCCGTTACTGCTTGGGCGAACTGGAGATTGAACTTCTTTATAAATGTTTGGATCAGACTTTCTAAGTCATCCTTCCTGTCTCGTAAAGGAGGAATCGTTAAGGTTACTACATTTAAACGGTAATATAAGTCTTCACGGAATTGCTTGTCGCGAATCATCGCTTCGAGATCACGGTTGGTCGCAGCAACCAACCGCACGTCGACTTTACGAGGTTTGTTGCTTCCTAAGCGTTCAATTTCTCGCTCCTGAATGACACGCAATAATTTGGCTTGCATGCCCATTTCCATATCTCCTATTTCATCAAGGAACAATGTTCCTCCATCTGCTAATTCAAATTTACCAAGCTTACCCCCTTTACGGGCACCGGTAAAGGCCCCTTCTTCATAACCGAACAATTCAGATTCGAGTAGATTTTCTGGAACAGCAGCACAGTTCACTTTAATAAAGGCACCTTGATCACGTTTACTTTCCGTATGAAGTAGTTGCGCAAATAATTCTTTTCCGGTCCCACTTTCTCCCCGTATTAGCACGCTAGAGCAAAATTTAGCCACGCGTTGGGCCGTTTGAACTAATGAAACCATGAGGGGATTTTTCCCTTTTAATAGTTGCAGTGCACAATTATTTTTTCGCAACACTGTCTTTTTGTAGTAATCCAGCTCGTTACGCAGGGTATCAACCTTTTTCGTTAAGGCATATAGTTCGTTAACATCTTTAAAAACAACTTTTCCTAAAGCTCCTACAATATTACCATCTTGGACAATCGGGATTCTGCTGGCGATGATTTCATGACCATTTAAGTCATGAATGTATCCAATCACAGGTTGACCAGTTTCAAGAACTTCAATAAATTTCGGGTTTTTATAAACTTCCGTAATATGTTTACCCATCAAATCGGCCGGTGATTGCTGAAAGAAACTTGCAAAGGCCTGATTCGTCATAGTTACAATTCCTTCTTTGTTAACTACGATAAGCCCATCATAGGCCGTGTTAAGTACAACTTCGAGGGTGCGTTGGAGTTCCTTAGTCTTCTCGTGTTGGATAACTAAATTGTCGAGGAAATTTTGGAGAATCGTAATGTCTTGGAATACAGCCACAGCTCCGACGAGTTCACCATGAATATAGATAGGGGTTCTGTTACTTAATAAGACAGTATTATTAATATTCAATTTCTGAGCAAATTCCGCAATTCCGGTTTCCAAAACACGGAGTAGCCCTGTTTCAGGGAAATGGGTGGTTACTGATTGCCCTACAAGATCCCGGACAGGGATATTTAAAATATGATATACAGCGCGATTAGCGTAAATGATTCGACCTTGAGGGTCAACTGCAATGATTGCATTATTAGTATTGTCTAGAATTTCATCAAGGGTAATCGAGTTGGTAAATCCCTCCAGCAACATTGGCGAGACCTCCTGCCATTTTTTTGCAGTAAAATAGAAAATGTAGTAATTGACAAAGGTTTCGCAAGCCAGAATCATCAGCAGAGGAGGGCATCCAAACAGACAATTCGAGTTTATCACATGAAATGGCTTGTGTTGGTTGTTTAGCAATCTATTTAGACTATGCCTTCTTTATGCAACTGCTCAATTTGCGCGACAGCCCTTCTATTTCATAATGATTCCTTCCGGATCAATGATTTTATAGAGCAAATCCAACTCTTCATAGGTAGGAGTTAGAGTTTCTCCTTTTACCCTAGAGATATTGAGATCGAAACTGCAGTTTTCACGGCATTCCTCGGCAGTAAATCCAGGATGAAAAGTATCTAGATACATTTCGCCGTTCTCGTCAAAGCGATAGACACCCATGTCAGAAATGACAGCGGCTGGTCCACCAAAGAACGCCGGACCATAGACTTCCTTTTTGGGAACCCATTCTTTATCAGGCCAATGAGGAATTTTCCAGCCGGGCGAGGTGATATAGCTGACTTTTTCCACAAAACGACGTTTTTGATTTAACTGGGGCATAATCAAAACGCTTCTCTTGGCCAGGGAATGGATATCAGGATTACCACCACCGCCGGTAAGCCTTTTACCCGTGGGACCGCCCATAAAGGTGCAGTTAACGTTCCCATAGAGATCTACTTCTGCACCACCCAGATATGCCAAGTCTACCTTACCAGACTGTAGTTGTCCAAACACGTCGGTTAGACCATCGGCAACTGCAGCCTGGTAGCTGCAACGGGCATCCGCTACCGAGGTCGGCAGGTCTTTGGGTCTACCGTCTATAGAACCCGATTCATAGATACAGATGGCTGTCGGTGCTTGAGTATGCTGAGCCAACATGATAGCCAGCATGGGGAGGCCGGTCCCAGCAAAAACTATTTCGCCATCCTGTACTTCCCGGGCAGCAGAACAAGCCAAGAGGTCGATGGGTTTAAATTCACCGAGT
>LOEW01000007.1 GCA_001516045.1 Desulfosporosinus sp. BRH_c37 | reverse complement strand
GGTCCAGGTAAATATCGGGGTGGTTGCGGAGTAGAAAAGGGTGGTACCCTTTTAAGTCTAGATCGTACGGTTATGTCCTACTGTTGTGACCGCTCTCGTTCAATTACTTGGGGGATTAATGGTGGTCTACCTTCTAATCCACATGGAGTTCGACTGAATCCGGGTAAAGAAAATGAGCGTTTTCTGGGAACAATGTTTTCAAATGTTCATGTGAAAACAGGTAACTCTTTTACTAGACCTTCAGCAGGGGGTGGCGGTTTAGGTGACCCTCTTGAGAGAGATCCCAAACTAGTTTTAGAGGATGTAATTGATGATTATGTTTCCGTGGCGAGGGCTATCAAGGATTATGGAGTAGTTCTTAAAACTATTGACGAAGAGCTGAGTGAGTATGAGATCAACTTTGAAGCGACTGAAATTGAACGAGAAAATATCAGAAAGAACCGGAAGGCTTGGATGGTAGAGGATCCTAATAAAGTACGGGAAAAATTTATCGCGGGGGAAATTGATCTCCTTGATGTTATTCGGCGTTATGGAGTGATACTTGACTGGCAGACCAATGAAGTCTTAAAGGAAACTACCAGAGAGTACAGGGAAATGTTAGTTAACAGAACAGTCGCCTATTGGGAATAGTCACGAAAACTTATTAGCCTAAAGCAGATTTTATCTGCTTCGGGCTAAAAACTAAATTTAGAAGCTACTTCCTTATTAAAGGAGGGTGATTTGCAATTAACATTGTCAGAATATTCAATAATCATATGGTTAAGACTATTCAAACATATTCGACGTTACTTAAAAAGTTCTTTTCAGTTATCAAAATAATTTAAGGAGGTTGTAATTATGGCGGGGGGAACTCTAAAAACAGATGATAAAGAAGAAATGAAAGAGGATTATGCTTTACGTAAAGTGCCTCAACATTGGCGCTTACCTTGGTATTCGATTATGAATGTCGCCTTAGGGGTAGCGACTGCAATGGTTTTTATGCAGATGGGCAGTCTTATGGCAGTTTCTTACGGAAGTATAAACGCTATTCTGGCTGAAATTTATGCAACGGTGTTCGGTGGAATTCTAGGAATGGCAATAGCTTATTCAGCCGCTAAGACAGGATTAAGTGTAAATCTTATGTCACGTGGTGCTGGACTTGGCTTTACGGGTTCTTCAATAACCTCTTTTATTTATGCCATAAACTTTATTATGTACGCTGCTATTGAGGGCAGTATCATGGCTTATGCTATCAATGCTTATATCCCGGCAATTCCGGTTTGGCTTTTGATGATCGTTGTTGGTTTAGCTGTTATTCCCCTTAATTGGTACGGTATGGCCCAACTTGATAAATTCCAAAAGTATTCTATTCCCATCTATGTCATTTTGCTGGTTGTAGGAATCATCACTGCGGCAAGAATGAATTTACCTCATTCTTCTGATTGGTTATCATTCTTACCAGATGGTGGCGCTGTTGGAGGAGTTGGTCTTTTAACTGCCATTGGGGTTATGAATGGGTTGGTGGGAATTATGGCTTTGTTGGTTTCTGACTATGCCAGATTTGTTAAACCGACAGAGCGGAAAATGGGTGTAATTGCAGTAGGATTCATTCCCTCGTTTGTAGCCTTCTTTCTTAGCGGTTTAATTGGAGTCTGGTTTGGTGTGCGATTTGGCGAACAAAATCCTGGAAAATATTTTGTGCTAGCTATGGGTTTCTGGGGCGCTATCTACACAATTCTAACGCAACTTAGGATTAATGTCACCAATCTTTACAGTGGTTCGATGTCCTTAGCTAATTTCTTTGCGCGTGTTTTCCATTTCACGCCAGGCAGAGTATTTTGGGTTGTGGTAACAGCGGTAACAGCTGTAATTGCTATGCTGGCAGGTGCCCTAGATCATCTAGGCCCGATGCTTACCTTCCAAGGTGTATTCCTCTTTGCCTGGGTAGCATTATTAGCAGCTGACATCTTAGTAGTGAAAGGCATATTAAAACTGGGTCCTTCACATATCGAACACAGGCGAGGACACTTATACGAATGGAATCCAGTTGGTGTGATTTCACTGGTTGTCTCAAGTGTAATTGGTTGCATGATGGCGTTTAACATGTTTGGTGCTTTCTGGGCCTCGACTTCTGCTTTTGCTGCGGCGGTTATAGCCTTTGTGCTTCATATAGTTATGGCAGTGGCGACGCAGGGCAAATATTACGAAGCCCGTTCGGTCGAAGAGAGCTTTAGCGCTAATGTTATAGAGACTAATAAATTCGGTGAAAAATTAGTTAAGTGTGAGAAATGTGGTCATCCGTTTATTACAGAAGATATGCTTTATTGTACTTTGCACAAGCAAAATTATTGTTCGCAGTGCTGTGCTGAGGCTAGCTGTGGGACAGCTTGTCAAGCTTAGCAACTTCTTTCAAAGCGCAAGCTTATTAAGTAGGAATGATCAGACTTAAACTTACCTGTGACAAACGACACTCTAAGGATTGATCACGCTATGGAGGCTGGAGAAACTGTACCGCCTATTATGATCCAATGTTTAGCTAAAGTAATTTCATGGGGTGAAAATCATGAGGGGTTTATACTGAACACTTAAGGTTTTAATGCAAAATGGATATCCATAAAATCATTAATGAGTCAAAATTGAATTAATTTATGAAGTCTTATTAATATTACTGGCATATATTTTAGATTTAAGTTTAGTCTTATGACGTGAAGGAGACTATCGTCACCGAAGTGGAAATCGGAACACCCACTTATAGAAGTGGGAGTCTCGGAATTGATAAAAATAATTTAGGTATTCGGCACCTTTTCATATTATCATATATATTCTGGCACGATTTTTGCTTATTGTTCTATATTATACTCAAGTTAGTTAAATTTGCGGCAAAGATGTCGCTTTGGGTACAGATAGAATCTAGTACCTAAAGCGGCATCTCTTCTTGACTGGCAGACCAATGAAGTCTTAAAGGAAACTACCAGAGAGTACAGGGAAATGTTAGTTAACAGAACAGTTGCCTATTGGAAATAGTTACTGAAGGTTATTAGCCTAAAGCAGATTTTATCTGCTTCGGGCTAATAACTAAAATCAGAAGCTACTTTGTTGGAGGGGGATTTATAATTGGCTAAGACAGAATATTGGATATCTTAATATAGGGCTTTACGGTTCTTCGATAACCTCTTTTATTTTTACGTAATCGGAGGTGCTAAAGGTGCAGTTTGAAGTGATATTTCAAGAGATATATCATGGTATATTAATGATTGATAGTAATGGTTATATTTTAGCATGTAACAAGGCAGCCCGGGAACTTCTAGGCATTACTGGCGAGTTTATTGGTGAAAAGGCTAAAGAAGTAATTCCAAATTCAGAAATGTATAAGGTATTAGAGACGGGGACCCCTATTTTTAATGATAAAATTGACATTGGAGGACGAGTAATACTTTCTAATTATAAACCAGTTTTTGAAAGGGAAAGGCTGACTGGGGTTGTTATATCATTTCAGGACATTACTGATCTTGAAACGGTGGCGTTGGAACTTAAGGCAACTAAAGAGCTTAATAAAGAATTGGAAGCGATTTTTAACTCTTCTTATGATGAGATTTATGTCACGGACGGAGAGGGCTATACCCTTAGGGTGAATAAAGCAGGTGAGCGTTTTTATGGGATGAAAGCGGAAGAGTTGGTTGGCAAGCATGTCATCAAATTAGAGGAACTGGGGCTATTTTCTCCAAGTATTACTCCACAAGTGCTCAAAACAAAGAAGCGCATAACCTTAGTCCAAACCACCAAGAAAGGACAAAGGATTATCGTAACGGCTAACCCTGTTTTTGATGAGAAAGGCCAAATTATTCGGGTTGTTACAAACTCACGTGATATAACAGAATTAAGCAATTTACGCCAACGCCTAGAAGATGTTGAAAAATTGATGAATAATTATCGCAAAGAAATTGTTAAATTGAACAAAGAGAGGATAATAACCTCAGAAATCATCAGTAAAAGCGCAACGATGAAGCAGCTTTTAGAGTTAGCAGAGAAGGTGGCAGGTGTTGATTCCACGGTCCTTATAGAAGGGGAGTCGGGTGTCGGAAAAGGTGTTATTTCTTTGAATATTCACCAGAAGAGTAAGCGTAACAAACATTCGTTTGTTACCATAAACTGCGGTGCAATACCTGAAAATTTGATGGAGTCAGAATTATTTGGTTATGAAGGGGGAGCTTTTACTAACGCCAAAAAAGAAGGAAAAAAAGGCCTTTTTGAAATAGCCAACGGCGGTACGGTATTTTTAGATGAAATAGCTGAACTTCCGCTTAGTCTTCAGGTTAAATTGCTGCACGTTCTACAGGAAAAAAGGTTTATGAGGGTAGGTGGAAATGAATATATAGAGGGCAATGTTCGAATTATCGCTGCTACTAATCGTAGTATTCCCCGCCTGATTAAAGAAAGAAAGTTTAGAGAAGATCTCTATTATCGTTTAAACGTTGTGCCCTTATTCGTACCACCTTTACGGCATCGCAAAGAGGATATTCCGGCTCTGATTGAGCATTTTCTTGATGCGTTCCTAGAAAAATTCGAGTTGTATAAAAAAGTGGCACCTGAGACATTGGAGTTGCTGTTGAATTATAATTGGCCGGGTAATGTGCGGGAGTTAGAGAACTTAGTTGAGAGATTAGTAGTTACTGTGGATGGTATTGAAATTTTACCCAATAATCTACCAGATTATATTTTACATGCTGATGGAAATACGGAAAAAGTCGTAGTACTGGATATATGTTCATTAAAAAATGCTACCAAAGAATTAGAATTTCAGCTATTAAAAAAGGCTTTATCAAAATTTCATAATACCTATAAAATGGCAGAAGCTTTGGAAGTTAATCAATCAACAATCGTCAGAAAGATGCAAAAGTATGGGATTTTAAAAGAAAAGGCTGAATTAGATATTCCATAATTAATTTAACCTGAAAATAACTGGTTATCCAAGTCGTAAGACTCCCACTTCTACAAGTGGGAGTGATACACCTTATTCTGCTTCGGTGGGGGTAGAGTCCCCCACCGAAGACTCGATGTTCAACTTTAGTTGAACGAGTTCACTTGGGGGATCCTTAGGACGGGTGGAAGCGACGGCACGAGGTTATGTCTATGTTATTGAGAAGCGGCGAAAATGTTAAACATAGAAAGCAAAGATGGTTGTTGAAAGAATTACTGCACGGCATCATTATATAGATGCGATAAAGCATTATTTCTCTGCTGCTGCAACAAAATCGAAAAAACAAGTGTTGTGGTCAAGTGACTCACGCTAACTCTAAAGCGATAAAAATGAAACTACAAAACCTAGCATGCATTAAGGCATTCTTATTTGAGTTGGAATCGTGCAAATTATCGAAAAACAAAGGGTAATTAGGTTAAATAGAAATTGGCATGCGAATTGCATTAAATTAAGGCATTAGTTTAAATAAATAAATATGGTTTTGGTATATTTTTATGATTAGAGGAGGATATTTAAGTTGACAGTTAAGACTGAGCTTCCAGGACCTAAATCACAAGAACTGTTAGAGAGAAAAAATAAGTTCACTGCAAGAGGGATATCTCAAGGAACACCGTTGTTCATCGATAAAGCTGAAGGAGCATTGATGACCGATGTCGATGGCAATACTTTTATTGATTTCTACGGCGGTATCGGCGTTCTTAATGCAGGACACTGCCCTAAACCAGTTGTTGAGGCGATTAAGAACCAAGCAGAGAAGTTGATACATTCTTGTTTTATGACAACGATGTATGAGGGGTGGGTAGACCTTGCGGAAAAATTAGCGGAGATTACTCCTATTTCTGGAGATAAAAAAGTAACGTATGTTAACAGTGGTGCAGAGGCTGTGGAAAACGCTGTTAAAATTGCACGTTCTTACACGAAGAGAAGCGGAGTAATCTCATTTGAATTGGCTTTCCATGGCAGGACAAATTTAACGATGGGATTAACGAGTAAGGTGAAGCCTTATAAATATGGATTTGGTCCTTTTGCACCTGAACTTTATAAAATTCCATCGGCATATTGTTACCGCTGCTATTATCGTTCCAGTTATCCTGGTTGTGGTATGCACTGCCTAGAACAATTTGATCGTTTCTTTGCGGCCGAGACTCCTCCTGATAGCATTGCTGCAATGATTATAGAACCAGTACAAGGTGAAGGTGGTTTTATCGTTCCACCTAAAGAATTCCTTCCTGGCTTAAAAGCTATTACAGAGAAACATGGGATTGTTTTAATCATGGATGAGATTCAAACTGGTTTCGGTCGTACTGGTAAGATGTTTGCGACGGAACAGTTTGGTGTCGAACCTGATCTGATGACTATGGCAAAATCTATTGCCGCAGGGATGCCTTTGAGTGCAGTGGTCGGTAAAGCTGAAATTATGGATGCACCAGGGCCTGGGATGCTTGGAGGAACCTTTGCTGGTAATCCGCTTGCCTGTGCTGCGGGACTTGCTACAATTGATTACATTGAAAAAGAAAAGCTTCCAGAACGAGCCGGTGAAATCGGAGCAAAGGTTGTAGATCGCTTAAGGGCCATGCAAGAAAAATATGCTCTAATTGGCGATATTCGTAGTCTCGGTGCCATGATTGGGATAGAACTTGTCAAAGACCGTGCCACTAAAGAACCTGCTAATGAAGAAACGAATCAAATTATTAAAGAATGTCTATCTCAGGGTTTGATAATTATCAGCGCAGGTGTATTCGGAAACGTTATTCGTATGCTTATGCCTTTAGTAATTACGGATGATCAACTTGAACAAGCTTTGAGTATTCTTGATAATGCATTTGCTAAAATCCAAAAATAGTGGATGAATAGTTCACTGGCGAATAAGGGAACTTCAAAGCCGGAGCAATCGCTCCGGCTTAGTTGTTCTACCAGGTATGGGCGTTGTCTCTAGGATTCCGCACTCGCTCACACCTCAAGGGATCGCGGCTGGACTACCAAATAATTGAATAATACTATTATTATGGAATAAATAGTATCCTGGAAAAAATTTATTATAGCTTTTTACTATTAAATCTTATAAATTTTTAATAAAATAACAAAAAAATACGAGATTTTTATAATTAATTAATCTTATAGCTATAATATCTATTATAATAATGCGGAAACGCATGAATTGAATGCATCAGGGCATTTTAGTTTCAGAGACAGGGTTTGGGCCCTTTGCTGTGCAGTTGAACATTAGTTCAGTAATCATAATGCATTAAAGCATTTTTTAAGGTAAAAATATTTTGAAAATTCTTGATAGAAGGTGGCGAATTCAACGTTTTTAAAGCTGGCATGAATGTTGCTTATTAAATCTAAAATCGGAGGTGCTGATAGAGTGCGGTTGGTGGATGGATTTCAAGAAATATATCAGGGAGTATTAATGATCGATAAGTTAGGTTATATTGTTGCCTGTAATAAAACCGCCTGTGAACTTTTAGGTATTTCCGGGGAAGTTATTGGTACTAGAGTAAGGGAAGTACTTCCTCATTCTACAATGTATGATGTCCTAGAGATAGGTGAGCCCATTCTAAATAATAAGGTTGATATAGGTGGTAGAATACTTCTTGCTAACTATAAACCTGTCTTTGAAGACAACGAAATTACAGGTGTTGTTTCCTCTTATCAGGATATCACTGATTTAGATGGGATGGCCCAAGAACATGAGGCGACTAAAGAGCTTAACCGAGAACTTGAAGCAATTTTTGACTCTTCCTACGATGAGATTTTTGTCACAGATGGTGAGGGCTATACTCTAAGGGTTAATAAAGCCGGAGAGAGATTTTATGGCATTAGTGCTGAAGAAATCGTAGGAAAACATGTTAGTGTTTTAGAAAAACAAGGTTTTTTTTCTCCAAGTGTCACACCACAAGTCATTAAAGATAGAAAAAGAGTAACATCTGTACAGACAACTAAAAGGGGCCAAAAAGTTATTGTTACGGCAAACCCGGTATTTGATGAGAATGGTAATATTATTCGTATTGTCACAAATTCCAGAGATATAACTGAATTAAGCGATCTGCGTAAACGACTGGAAGAAACCGAAAAACTTATGGATAATTATCGTTCTGAAATCGCCAAACTTAGCAAGGAGAGGATAAAAACTGCGGATATAGTTAGTAAAAGTTCCACGATGCAGCATATTTTAAACTTAGCCCAAAAGGTTGCGGGGGTTGATTCGACAGTTTTGATCGAAGGAGAATCAGGTGTCGGCAAGGGAGTTATAGCCTTAAAGATCCATCAATTAAGCAAGCGCCATGAGCGCCCATTAGTCACAATTAACTGTGGTGCTATACCGGAAAATCTAATGGAATCAGAATTATTTGGTTATGAAGGAGGTGCCTTTACAGGCGCCAAAAAAGAAGGAAAAAAGGGCTTGTTTGAAATGGCCAACTGTGGGACGGTCTTTCTTGATGAGATTGGTGAACTTCCATTAAGCTTACAAGTTAAACTGCTCCATGTTATCCAAGAAAAGCGACTAATGCGGGTAGGAGGAAACGATTATATTGAAGTTAATGCCCGTATAATTGCAGCGACAAATCGTAACATTCCTCGCCTTATTAAAGAAAGAAAGTTTAGAGAGGATTTATTTTATCGCTTAAATGTAGTACCCCTTATTGTACCTCCACTTAGACATAGGAAGGAAGATATTCCGGCATTGATTGACCATTTTATGGAGGCCTTACTGGGTAAATATGAAATCCATAAAAAAATAGCGCCTGAAACAATGCAACTATTGTATGACTATAACTGGCCAGGTAATGTACGAGAACTGGAAAACCTGATCGAAAGATTGGTTGTAACTATTGATACGACGGAGATCCTTCCAATTCATTTGCCAGACTATATTTTGCATTCTGAAGGAGGCTTAGAAAAAATCTTTGTATTGGATCTCTGTACTTTGAAAAATGCAACTGAAGAGTTAGAGAGACAGCTATTAAATAAGGCTCTGGCTAAATATCATAATACCTATAAAATGGCCGATGCCTTAGAAATAAATCAATCAACTGTAGTGCGGAAAATGCAAAGGTACGGGATTTTAAAAGATAAGAATTAACGGATTTGATACGAGTGAATGAAAGCAAAAAAAGAAGAAATTTGATCAGAAAATATAAAGCGATTCAAAAAGCTTTCACCAAGGTAGCTTGTAGTTTGCAATTTATCTAAAGCTCGCAAGCCCTTGTTAAATATTTAATCCATTGGCAAACTGAGGTAGAAAAGGAGGTGAGAAAAGGGATTTCTTAAAGATTATTAATTTGGTCCAGCAATTATGAACAAGTTTAGGAGGACTATTGATGCAAGAAACGGATGACAAATTTGAGCGGGTATTAGCAAGAAAAGATGTGTTATCATTAGCATTCGGTGCAATGATTGGTTGGGGTTGGGTTGTTTTAGCTGGTGGTTGGGTTAAAACAGCAGGGTCATTAGGTGCTTCTTTAGCTTTCTTAATCGGTTCGATCGTAGTAATCTTTATTGGTTTGACCTATGCTGAACTTGTAGCAGCGATGCCATTAGTCGGTGGGGAACATGTCTATAGCTATAGAGCTTTAGGTTTAACGGCCGCGTTTATATGTACTTGGACCATTATTTTAGGTTATGTTTCCGTAGTTGCCTTTGAGGCTGTGGCCCTACCTACCGTTATTGAATATTTAGCTCCTAACTATGTACAAGGCTTTCTGTGGAACGTAGCCGGTTGGGATGTTTACGCAACCTGGGTTTTAGTTGGCGTTATAGGCTCAATTGTCATAACAATAGTAAACTACGTTGGGATTAAGACTACGGCGGTACTTCAAAATGTTCTAACTGGACTTGTTGTTATTGTGGGTATTATGTTCATCACCGGTAGCCTGTTCAATGGAAGTACTGTCAATATGCAACCGTTCTTTGTCGATGGTACGAAAGGGATTTTTGGTGTTTTGATTGCTGTACCTTTCATGTTTGTTGGTTTTGACGTAATTCCTCAGGCTGCAGCAGAAATTAATATGCCCTATAAAGCCATCGGAAAGGTTTTGATTGTTTCTGTTTTCATGGCTGCCGCTTGGTATATATTAATTGTATTAGGCGTCTCTCGCGGACTAGATGCGCAAGCAATGAGTACTACAAAGTTAGCTACTGCCGATGCTATGGGCGCCGTATTCCATACTCCTTGGGCGAGTAAACTTATGATTTTAGCAGGCATCGGCGGAATTATTACCAGTTGGAATGCTTTCTTTGTAGGTGGTAGTCGTGCGATTTATGCTATGGCTGATGCTCGTATGCTACCGGGATTTTTAGCAAAATTACATCCGAAATATAAAACTCCAACTAATGCTATTTTGTTGATTGGTATTATTTCGATCATTGCACCCTTCTTTGGTCGCAAAACCTTGGTTTGGTTGGTAGATGCCGGTGGGTTCGGGATTATCATAGCCTATTCTATGGTTGCCTTGTCTTTCTTGGTTTTAAGAAAGAAAGAACCTAATATGGTTCGTCCGTTTAAAGTTAAACACGGGACATTAGTTGGCTATCTAGCTGTCATTCTTTCTTTAGCTCTAGCCTTGCTTTATCTGCCATTTAGCCCTTCAGCATTAGTTTGGCCCTATGAATGGGGGATTTTCCTCATATGGATGGCTTTGGGTATTGTTTTTTATGTTTATGCGCGTATGAAATATGGTAAAGCAACAAGTGACAGAATTATGCAGCATGAGTTTTCTAAACTTGATATTCCAAAATAAGTTAATACTTATTCGATATTTTTTGTCTTTAAATCCTGTCCTTACGGGCAGGATTTAAAACGAAATAAACATATAGGGGTAAATCCCTGTATGTTTATTTCGTTGCAATTTTGTTGCCAAACTATTTAACTCTTTCAGAAAAATGAACATCAGGCTTCAGATACTCTCTTTCTGATGACGATAGTCTACAGTAAGAGAGTATCGCCGAAAGCGCATGGCTCTCAACGAATACTATCGCGCTGAGGATTGGTTTAGTCTGAGGAAAATCTTAATGTTTCACTGCATCTTAATATAGTTTGATTATACTCCAATAGGACGCCAGTACTTGGAGGGTCTTGGTTTTCAATAATGCTTTAATGAGATGAAATTATGTAAAAGTGCATTAATTAATATTGGCGAAAAACTCTTTTTGCGAAATGCACTTGAGCATTATTGAAAGCATGAATACATTATACAAAAAACCCAATATTTAAAAGCCCTGAATAATTAAACCCTTAAAGTTAAGCTGAACAGAAAATGTGTCAATGCATGTAAATTATCTTGGAGAGGTCGAGATAAAGCTGACAAAGGCCTATAACAGGCGATATTCTAGGGAATCGTAAAGATGGCACGCCCTTTGCATAGTTCTGAATTGTAGGAATATTAAAGCAAAGGGTGGTATATGAAATGAGTCAAAAATTAAATTCCTTTGAGATTGCACAGCAACAACTAAGAATGGCAGTAGATAAACTTGAACTTGATGCAAGTGTTTACGAAGTCTTAAAGAATCCTAAACGTTCCATGACAGTCGTTATTCCGGTGCGGATGGACGATGGATCAACACGTGTCTTTACCGGTTATCGTGTTCAGCATAATGATGCCCTTGGACCTGCCAAAGGGGGCGTAAGATTTCACCAGGATGTTAATCTCGACGAAGTCAAGGCTTTAGCTACTTGGATGACATTTAAATGTGCAGTGGTAGGTATACCTTACGGTGGTGGAAAAGGTGGAGTAATCGTTGATCCCGAAGAATTATCCCGCGCAGAATTAGAAAGATTGAGCAGAGGATATATTCAGGCAATCGCACCGGTTATTGGGCCGGATAAGGATATTCCTGCACCGGATGTTAATACCAATGCACAGATCATGGCTTGGATGATGGATGAATTTAGTTTGATTAAGCAACACAATTCGTTCGGTGTTATTACCGGTAAACCGTTAATTATCGGAGGTTCACTCGGGCGGACAGAAGCGACTGCTCAAGGAGTTGTTTATGTCACAGAAGATATGACCAAAGCCAAGAATATTGAATTAGAAAAAGCTACAGTTGTTATTCAAGGGTTTGGCAATGTCGGTAGCTATGCTGCTAAAATACTCTTTGATAAGAAAGCCAAAATTGTAGCATTAAGCGATGTTAAAGGTGGTATTTATAACCCTAAAGGCTTAAATCCTTATAAAGTATCAGAACATGTAGCAGCTACTGGTTCAGTGGTGAATTATGTGGGAGCTAAGAATATCACTAATGGAGAACTTCTGGAACTTGAATGTGATGTTTTAATTCCAGCCGCTCTTGAAAATCAAATTACAGACCAAAATGTTGATAATATTAAAGCTCGTATCATCGTAGAAGGTGCTAATGGTCCAACGACTCCTGAAGCTGATAAGATTCTCGAGCAAAAAGGAATTCCAGTGGTACCGGACATCGTTGCCAATGCCGGGGGAGTGACAGTATCTTATTTTGAATGGGTACAAAATAATATGGGCTACTATTGGAGTGAAGAAGAGGTAAACAACCGTTTGGGACAAATCATGCATACTGTCTTTAATAGAACTTATGAATTGTACCGCTCCAATAAAGGAATCAATATGAGAGTTGCAGCTTATATGTTAGCTGTACAAAGGGTTGCTGAAGGGATGCAAGTTAGAGGCTGGATTGGAACTGCTCTGCCCAAACAAAAAGCAACTCGTATATCAGCTAAATAGCACCTGTAAGAACAGTAATCTTTTTGAAAAGGAGAAAGAGACAAATGAACACTCCTAGTGAGAATAAAGTAATGATCAAAGTGGTAAAATCAGAGTGCAAATTATATAATCCTGGAGATCAGATTTTTATTGATGGGCCACTGATTGATACGTCTAAGTCGGCCAATGTTTGTGTTACCGCTCTTAATGCAATTTATCCATTTATTTTTGCCTTGCGCAAGAAAGTTAGCCCTGAAGCACTTGGCTTTGAAGGGGAAGTAACCGTTCAGTGTCCGGACTATTGTGCTCCCGTGATCTTTTCTTTGTCTGGTATGGTTGATGAGTAACACGTTTCCGGGCTCCCAAAGGAGCCCTTTTTAAATCAGACTGCCCTTTATCTACTATGGTGTTGAGGCGGCGGAAATGATCCAAGCTAAGTTGGGAGACTGTTATGCTATGGCTCAACCCTTAATCCAAATCGTAAGACTCCCACTTCTACAAGTGGGAGTGATATACCTTATTCTGCTTCGGTGACGATAGTCTCCAGTACGATAGTCTCCAGTGGAGATTATCGCCGAAGCCGTGATCCCAATAGGAAATACTCACCGGCGTAGGATAGATTATCGCCGAAGCGCACGGCCCTCAACGAATACTTCGCGCGTAGGATGGCTTTCGTCACCGAAGACTCGATGTTCAACTTTAGTTGAACGAGTT
>LOEW01000006.1 GCA_001516045.1 Desulfosporosinus sp. BRH_c37 | reverse complement strand
CCGAAGTCTCGATGTTCAACTTTAGTTGAACGAGTTCACTTTTGGAGGTGGCGCATGCGCTCATGGAATAGCAGCATAATAGATTCGTACCAGATTCAAGAATCCTTTCTTGAAAGTGACGATAGCGTTACGCATGGAAGTATAAAAGCACTATCACTCAACGAATTTTTGCAGGCTTTAGCAATGGCACTTGCAGCAAGGAACATAGAAACTTGGGAACACTCAGTTCTGGTAACGAAATATGCTGTCATGTTGGGCCTTCGGTTAGGACTTTCTGAAGAAGAAATAAAACAACTCCGTATGGGTGCTTTGCTCCACGACATTGGTAAAATCGGAATCCGCGATGATATTTTACTTAAACCCTGTAGATTGACAGAAGATGAATATGACAGGATTAAAAACCATCCCGAGATTGGGGCTCGGATATTAGAACCTGCCAAAGCTTTGCACTCTATTATTCCCATTGCCCTTCATCATCATGAACACTTTAATGGAAAAGGTTATCCACAAGGGCTTCGAGGAGAGAAAATCCCGCTTTCGGCACGGATTGTTTCATTAGCTGATGCCTTCGAGGCCATGACGTCAGGTAGGCTTTATCGAAGAGCTATGAGCCTTCAGAAAACTTTAGAAGAAATACAGCTAGAATCAGGGAGACAATTCGACCCTTACCTTGGGCATGCGTTTGTCGAGATGATGGAAGAAAATATACGCTAGTGTTGTAAAAAGAATAACCACGACCTTATCAAGCCGTGGTTATTCTCTTTTTTTAAATTTGAAACCATGCTGTCCAGAAGTTCAGATCATGTAGTCGTAACATTGGTGGAAAGATCACGCATGGAAAGACTCACTCGTTCTCTGGCTTTATCAATGCCGATTACGCGCACCTTGACAATATCGCCCACAGCCACCGCTTCCATGGGGTGTTTGATGAATTTATCGCTCAGCTGTGAAATATGCACAAGCCCATCGTGCTTGACACCGATATCCACAAACGCTCCGAAATCTACGACATTACGTACCGTCCCCTCTAAGACCATCCCTTCGCCGAGATCCTCCAAGTGGGTGACATCCCGCCGCAGTAACGGGCGCGGTAAATCCTCCCGAGGATCTCGACCTGGTCTTTGGAGGGCATCCAAAATATCCCTGACGGTCGGAACTCCTGCGCTGAACTCCTCTGCCAGCTCTTTAGGTTCTAGAAGCGCAAGCTTTTTGCGCACTTCAGAGAGATGATCGCGTAAATCCCTGGAGGTGTGACCAATCTTTTTCAAAATGTCCTCGGCCAGCTGATAGGACTCTGGGTGAACTGGCGTGTTTTCCAGAGGATTAACCCCATCTGGAAGACGAATGAAGCCAGCACATTGGATATATGTTTGCGCTCCAAGTCGTGGAATCTTCTTAAGTTGATCACGACGGCTAAATTTCCCATGCTCATCCCGCCAAGCCACGATATTTTTGGCGACAGTCGGCTTTAACCCAGCCACATATTGGAGCAGAGATGCTGATGCAGTATTCAAATCCACTCCTACAACATTCACACAGGATTCCACAACACCGTGCAGGGATTCTTCCAACCGTTTTGGCTGGACATCATGTTGATACTGTCCTACGCCAACAGCTTTAGGTTCAATCTTGACTAGTTCTGCGAGAGGATCTTGAAGCCGCCTAGCTATAGACACAGCACTCCGTAAGGAAAGATCGAATTCAGGAAATTCTTCGCCTGCTAATTTTGAAGCCGAATATACGGAGGCCCCCGCTTCACTCACTAGGATAAATTCGGTGGAAATCCCGTCCTCACGAATCATTTCAGCCACGACTTCTTCGGTTTCCCTTGAGGCTGTACCATTCCCAATGGCAATTATATTGGCATCATACTCGGCAATTGCCTTCCGCAATATAGCCTTGGATTCATCTCGTTTGCTCTTTCCAGAATGAGGATAAATCACGCCAACCTGAAGTAGCTTTCCCGTCTCATCGACAACTGCCCACTTACACCCTGTCCGAAATCCTGGATCGAGTCCCAGAACCATTTTCCCCCTCACCGGTGGCTGTAGTAAAAGCTGTCTCAGATTAGCCGCAAATACCTTTATCGCTTGTTCTTCTGCACGATCAGAAAGCTCAGCTCGAACTTCCCGTTCAATTGAAGGCTCAATCAAGCGTTTATACGCATCAATTGCCGCTTTTTGGACCCATGAAGCACACGGGCCCGTCTTAACATAACGCAATTCAATAATTCTATGGAGGTTTTCTGACGGTGCTTCGATCTTTACGGATAAAAACTCTTCTTTTTCTCCGCGATTCAGGGCCAAAACACGATGGGGCGGAATCCTGCGCACAGGCTCTCGGAACTCATAATACATCTCAAAGGGAGAACGTTCTTTGGCTTTCTTCGCCACTGCAGCAGCCACTACGTCCGCAATGCGAAAAGTTTCTTCCCTGATCCGTTTACGAAGAACGGCATCATCCGCGACGGTTTCCGCAATAATATCCATCGCGCCGGCGAGAGCTTCCTCCGTAGAATTCACCTCTAACTCCTCGTTCAAATACTTTTCTGCCTCTGCTTGGGGATCTACTCTTGCTCCAGGATATTGAGCTAATAACCAAATTGCCAAAGGCTCAAGGCCCTTCTCTTTGGCAATAGTTGCTCGGGTGCGGCGTTTTTGTTTATAGGGTCTGTAGAGATCTTCGACGTCCTGAAGTACTGTTGCTGCGATGATTTGAGCCGATAGTTCCTCAGTCAGTTTTCCCTGTTCGTCAATCAGCCGCAAAACTTCTGTTTTTCGCTGATCCAATCGGCGCAGATAATCTAAACGCTCAACGATTTCGCGCAATACATTTTCGTCAAGTTCCTCGGTCACTTCCTTACGGTAGCGAGCAATAAAAGGGATCGTGTTACCCCCATCTAATAAGTTAACTGCCTCTTTGATTTGAGTTGTTTTTAAACCAAGTTCTTTTGCAATGATTTGAGTAAATTCCAAGGGTAATTCCTCCCTAGGTCTATTTCATTTCGTTTATAACTCCATTGTATAGATTATATCATTCTTCACCGACTGAAGAAAATAGTGGAGGGCCTATGCAACCCTCCACAGCTTTGTTTCAAAATTTCACTCTTGAATTGTTTCCTGATGCTTCTCTTCCTTGGCTACTCTCCACTGTTCTCGGGCCATGTTGACGATTTTCTGTTTATCTTTAGCATCTTTATGTTGAATAACCTTAGCGAAGTAAGAGACTGCCTTTGCATATTGCCCCAAGCGACGACTTAGTTCGCCGATCATAAACAGCACTTGCAATTCAGACATCGATGTGCCCGTAAAATCCGAAAGAACAAACGATTCTTCATACGCCTTAAGTGCCATGCCCATAAAACGCTTTTCTTGCTCCGAATTGTTTTCCGACCGGTAAAGCCACGCCAGCCGAAGACAAAGTCCTGCGAGAACGGCATTTTTTTCTTTTTTTAGGGACCCAGCTAAAATAGCCAATTTATAGGCTTCTAATGCTTGTTGGATGTCCCTAACCTGGCCAAAGTCCCTTTTTGTCCAATTCTCAGTAATTTGAACACGAATAATTTCCTTAGAGCTTATAGGAAATCGGTCCGAAAACTCTTCTGAAAAAGCGAAACCACACTCTGGGCAGACGTTAACAAAATAGAAATGGGGATTATAATTCCCTGCTCGAAAGTTGGGACAGAAATCGCTATCAATCTGATAAGGAATCGAAAAGCGCGAACGCACCCTCAGCGTCTTAAACGGCTTGGTGCAATAAATACACGTCAGTTTCTTCTCATAAAAAGCTTCTAATGGTTGCATTAAGTCACTCCTTGTCAAAATTATAAATTTTAGTTTTTTACAAGTGCCTATTGATGTGTTTAAGTACAAAGTACATTTCCTACTTATAAAAGCACCCTTAGTGATCCATCCCCTAAGATAGGGCAAACATATGAGCTAAATTCCCTAAGGGTTTTGTAAGTTTTCTGGGCCTTTAGTCCTATTATATCAGGACTAAAGGAATATCTCATCTAAGAATTGATAAAAAGTATGCATTTCATTAACCTCGCAGGAACTCAGGAGGTCTATAATGAACTCAATCACAGTCCAAAAAAGGCAACCAGACAAACGTCAGGTCGCCGAAAAGGAATGTCCTCAAGCCTTTGTTCACTAAGTGTTCTTTAGAGGTAGATCTAACTGCCTTAGATCCCTCCGTAACCAGAGCACTGTGAGACCGGAAGATGCTAAGTCTGCAACTGGTCCCGCTAACCAGACACCCGTCAGTCCCCAAAACTTGGGAAGAATCAAGATCATCGGCACTAAGAAAATCAGTTGACGAGACATACTCAAAAATAACGACTTTCTCGGCTTGCCCGTTGCTTGAAAGTAATTCACGGCCATCACTTGAAATCCAATAATCGGGAGCATTACCAAAAAAATTCGCAACCCATTTGATCCAATACTAATGAGTTCCGTATCCTTACTGAAAAGAGTCATGATGGCGACTGGGAAAAGTTCAACCAGCAAAAACCCCAAAACCATCACACCAGTTGAGGCAATCATTGATAACTTTAAGGTATGTTTAACCCGATCATATCTTCGCGCACCATAGTTATAACCAAGAATAGGTTGCGCACCTTGGCCTATCCCGAAAACCGGCATAAAGATGAGCATTGTTATGCTGTTTATGACGCCCATAGCGGCAACTGATAAATCTCCGCCATAGCTAACCAGCGTTTTATTCAGGAGAATAGTGACGACACTGCCAACCAACTGCATGGAAAACGGAGAAACCCCAATCGCCAGAATAGGCTTGACCAAAACCCAGCTAAGCTTAAGGTTTCGAAGGCGAATCTTAAGTAATGCCCGATTACCGAGGAAATATGACAACACCCAAACAGCAGTAACAAACTGTGAGATTACTGTCGCCAGAGCGGAACCCCTCACGCCCAGGTGTAAGCCAAAAATAAAAATCGGATTTAGAATCGTGTTTAATACCGCTCCCAAAATCATGGAATACATGGCAATCTTGGGGTTTCCCTCCGCACGGATGAAATTGTTCATGCCGAAACCGATTGTCTGGAAAACCGCGCCCGCCAAAAGAACTGTAAGGTATTCTTTAGCGTAGGGGAAAACCTCTCCACTTGCCCCAAAAAGGAATAAAAGTGAATCCATAAAGACATAACCCAATAGAGTAATAGTTAAAGAAATGGCCAAAAGAAGAACAAACGCATTACCAACAATCTGTTCCGCTTCTTCATTTTTCTGTTGTCCCAAGCGAATAGAGATCACTGACGTTGCGCCAATTCCAATTAACATTCCGAAAGCCATAATGGCAAGCGTGAAAGGAAAGCTGATCGCAGTCCCAGAGAGCGCTAAGGAGCCGACTCCTTGACCCACAAAAATTCTATCCACAATATTATAAAGGCCATTAACTAGCATGCCAATAATGGCTGGTATGGAAAACTTACGTAGAAGCTTTCCGATCTTTTCTTCTCCAAGTTGTTGAGAGCGATTCATACCAAATCTCCTTTATCTATACCCCGATCTTCTTCAGAAACTGCTGAATCCGCTGAACTGCTGCCTGCAGCACGCGTTCCTCTTGCACCATAGCTATTCTTACATATCCTTCACCGCAGCTTCCAAAAGCCACCCCCGGTACGACAATCACGCCCGCTTCACGAGCCAGCTCCCTCGCAAAGGTAACCGAATCTTGCTGGGTAGGGACAGGTGCCCAAATAAACATTGACCCCTGGGGAATGGGTATGTTCCAACCTGCGGAGGCACAACCCTCAATTAAGATATCCCGCCGTCTTTGATAGGCCTTCTGATTCTCTTCGACCGAGTCCTGCACAGAACTGAGGGCAAAAGCACCCGCCTTCAATACTGGACCAAAAACCCCATAATCAATATTAGATTTGAGTTGGGAGAGATTTCCTATGACATCAGCATTTCCAACGACAAGCCCCAAGCGCGCCCCGGCTAAATTATACGTTTTAGAGACAGAATGAAATTCGATGCCAACCTCTTTGGCACCTGGAGCTTGCAAAAAGCTCACAGGGCGGTATCCTTCAAATGCTAATTCAGAATAAGCTACATCATGGCAGATGAGTAGATCGTACTGCTTAGCGAACTCCACAACTTCTTCAAAAAATGTGAGACTTGCCACTGCTGCAGTGGGGTTATTTGGGTAATTTAAGAGCATGATTTTTGCCTTACGGGCTATGTCCGGATCAATCTTGCCAAGATCTGGTAAGAAGCTATTTTCCTCTAATAATGGGACCGCAACTTTCTCTCCACCGGCTAGTATCAAACCAGCTGTATAAATCGGATATCCCGGATCAGGGATTAAGGCCAAATCGCCCGGATCAATATAAGCTAAGAAAATGTGAGCCAGTCCATCCTGAGAACCCATTAGAGGCAGAACCTCAGTTTCAGAATTCAGCGTCACTCCGAATCGTTCTAAATACCATGCTGAACAAACCTTGCGAAATTCATCTGTTCCTCGAGTCAGCGTATATCCATATTGGGTTTCGTCAAGAACAGCCTGACTGAGAACCTGACGGATTTCCAGGGCAGGGGCTCGGTCTGGGCTCCCTATACTTAGATTGATTAGTTCTTTGCCCTCTTTTTCTAGTTCTCTTTTCAAATTGTCCATTTCCGTGAAAACCGAGGCTCCTAAGCCTTCTAGACGCTTTGCTGGTACGAGCATTAGCAACACTCCGTTCTTTTATTTCAAGTATCTTGTTTGTCTTTTGTAGTGAATAAATGCCTAGAGTCATTCTCAACAAAGAATAAAACCCTTGCCTGACCTTCGATTTTCGAAGTCGCAAGGGTTCTCGTCGTCATTTCCTACCCGAACTACCCAGAATTTCAAAATGGACTTATATACGAAATCTTCTATATTATAGAATCCAGCCTCTTTCTGTCCTATATAATAACATGAAGAAAATTCTTGTCAATCATAAGTACATTGTACGAAAGCTTATAACCGCTTTATAACACTATTCACGCAGAATTTAAATCCATATTTATATAGAAAATATTTAACACATTTTGTTGGAATCCTGCTATAATTTTCTATATTAGCATTAACTCCTCAAAGAGTTCTCTATCGAATAAGGAGAGTGAACCATAATGCACGAACTCTATGATCTTGAGGTTAAGTTCAAAGAAGAACTTGCTCCAGAGCAATTATTAGACATTATTTTTCATTACGTATCCCTAATTGCCTCAGAAAAGGATTTAGACCGTTTATTACTCATTATGGCAGATTTAGGCCGTGATCTTATCCTAGCAGATCGCTGTACCTTATGGCTATTTGACAAGGTTAACCATCAGCTTTGGACGAAAGTAGCTCATGGCGTTCCACCTTTAAGAATCCCGGCTGATACAGGATTCGCCGGATATGCTCTGCTGAACAACGAAACCATCCTCGTTGAGGATGCTTATACTGATAAGCGTTTTAATCCAGCGGTCGATCTTAAAACAGGCTATCATACCAAATCTGTTTTAGTGATCCCGATTCAAGATCAGAACGGCGAGATTATGGGGACATATCAAGCAATTAATAAATTGACCGAAGAAGGTATATTCACACTAAAAGATATGCATCTTTTAACCCTTGCTGCTTCCTATAGTGGCAAAGCCTTGGAATCAGCTATATTGAATGAAGAGATTGAACAAACCCAAAAGGAAATTATTTTTACCATGGGTGAAATCGGTGAAAGTCGTTCCAAGGAGACCGGAAACCATGTCAAGCGAGTTGCAGAATATTCCAAAGTCCTAGCCCTTAAATACGGCTTAAGCCCAAGCGAATCAGAACTTATCAAAATGGCTTCCCCCATGCACGATATTGGCAAAGTGTCTATTCCCGACGAGGTCTTAAAGAAACCCGGCAAGCTCACAGATGAGGAATTTGAGATTATCAAGGCACACTCCCAAACTGGTTTTGATCTCTTGAAAAATTCTAATCGCCAAATTCTCCAATCTGCAGCGATCATCGCCCACCAACACCATGAAAAATGGAATGGTAAGGGGTATCCTCAAGGCTTAAAAGGAGAAGAAATTCATATATATGGCCGCATAACTGCAATTGCTGACGTGTTCGATGCTTTAGCCAGTGATCGCTGTTATAAAAAAGCCTGGGAACTTGACCGAGTGATTAATCTTTTTAAAGAGGAACGAGGTATACAATTCGACCCCAAGATCGTTGAGGTTTTTCTGGATAGTTTAGATGAGATATTGGCTTTGAAAGAGAAATACGTTGATTGAGATTGTTGAGAAATAAAGGCAACGATTGTTGTCTACGCTATAGGTTCAGATGGCAAATACTGAAGTCCCAATGTTTATACAGCAGACGACCAGCTTCTTGTTACTATCCTCCCTGACTTAATCATAAAGCTTAGCGATATTTTTCAAGCAATATTGGATTAATGAAAGCCTACGGCCTACCGAGCGTAACTGCGTCGATAGGCCGTGTGTATATTTCACAGATCTAGATATGTCTTTATCGCTATTCTTATCTGTTCCTTTATCTCATCCGATTTAATACTACCGTATTTTTCTCCAAGCCTTTCCTTGGCAATTGCTCTAATCTGATGTGCCATTGCTATTGAGTCTTTGGGTAATAAATTCCCCACTGGTATTCTACCATTCCATCTCCCTCCCTGCAGTCTCTAAGTCGGAAGATTCAAATGCGCGCATACTTTCTTCTAAATCTTGGATGAATAACGGGTCTTTTGCTGCTTTCATCATTTCCTTTTTCAATTTTTCCTTTTCTATCTTTCTTGAGTATTCTTCAAGTGCTTCTTTCACCCCAGCATTTACTGAAGGTATATCGCTGCTTTTTACGTACCCCTTATACTTTTCCATTAAATCAGTGGGTAATGAAAAGGTAACATTTTTTTTAACTTTTGTTGCCATATAAAGCGCCCCTTAATATATTATTGGTTGTTTATATTGTATTCTTACCAAGCATATTCTGCAACATTATCAAATAATAGTGCGTAAAATTATAGCCTTACGGATGAGGCAAATGAGATTAGCCCACGGCCAACCATGCATAACTGCGTCGGTAGGCTAGTGGGCTTTGTGATAAGACCTTTCAACTTAAACTCGGTCAGACCCATTAGATTAGTTTCACTATTTCTTGCTATAGATTTACAAAAACTGACTTTAGGTCGATTATTAATTCTGGAAAGGTGATCACCTTTATTTTATCCTCATCGGAATAGAGTATCTGGTCTCCCATATCTTTTATTCTCTTGCAAAATATACACGTTTACAAGCTTGTTTTCAGGTTCCACAATCCAATATTCTTCTAGACAGCCGTTTCATATTGATTGAACTGAAGTTTTGCACCCATAAAAAAGCTAATTTTTTGACCTAAAAAGAGACTAAAAAACGATTAAGATCCGCATGAACACTCGGTTTTTGGTATAATTAAGATGCTAACCAAATCAACCAAAAATGAGGTGTTATCATGCGGAAACCTGTCAAAGAAATTGAAAATGTGCTCCAACATCATGGTTATTCAATTAACAACATTATATGTGAAGTTATGAAGACCTTCAAGCTTAAAACACTTTGCAACCAAGTTGGCTTCCAGAAACAGGATGGCTACAGTACTTCGGAAATCCTCACGCTCATGTTGATGTTACCCCTAATGTTGCTAAAAAGTGTCCATGCTTTATACCAAAGCGACTTTCAAAAGGTTACCACTATGAAACAAAGTTGCATCTATCGCCTGAAAGATAATGAAAAAATGCCATGGAGAGCCCTACTCCTTGTTATGGCCAAGCAATTTCAACGATTGGTGAATCCTACGAACGAAGTGGATG
>LOEW01000005.1 GCA_001516045.1 Desulfosporosinus sp. BRH_c37 | reverse complement strand
TGAGACAGCAAGAGCTCCAAGATAAGTTTGCGAAAACTATCTACCTGCTTAGACCTAGTTCTGACGATCAAATTTTTTTCCACCGGGTAAAGGCAGGAAACAACGAGATTTGTCCGGCCGTTCACTTCTGCTTCTACTGTGCAAAGGCGGCAAGCCCCATAAGGTTGTAATTTCTCGTGTTCACAAAGTGTCGGAATTGATATTCCAACCTGTCGTGCTGCCTCTAAAACGGTCATTCCTTCCCTGGCTTTGACTTCTTTTCCGTCAATCCGGACAATAATTTCACTCATTTTCTTTGCCCCCCCTTTCCTTACAGGAAAGAGCCGTGCACCTTTTCTCTTTGATATGTGCCTCATACTCATTTCTAAAGTATTTTAGCGTGCTTAAAAACGGACTAGGTGCACCCTTGCCCAACCCACATAGGGCCACATTGCTGGCTAACTTAGCTAACTCCTCCAAAAGCTCGATATCTCCCTCTTTTCCTTTTCCTTGGGTGATATTAGTGATAGTCTTAAGCATCTGCCTGATGCCTTCACGGCAGGGCACACATTTGCCGCACGATTCATCAGTGAGGAATTCCAGGTAGTACTTAACGACATCAACCATACAGGTATCTTCGTCCATTACAACCATCCCACCTGAACCCATCATTGAACCGGACTTTTTAAGTTCATCGTAACCAACCTCTAAATCCAACATGTGTTCAGGGAGACACCCGCCAGCCGGTCCACCTGTCTGGACTGCTTTGAACTTCTTCCCTCCAGGAATTCCACCGCCTATCTTGTAGATAATATCTCTGAGGGTCGTGCCCATGGGTACTTCTACAAGACCAGTATTGGTTATATTCCCTACTAAGGAGAAAATCTTCGTGCCCTTGCTAGTTTCAGTGCCTATCTGAGCATACCAGTCAGCACCTTTATTAATGATAAGTGGCACATTTGACCATGTTTCAACATTATTCAACACGCTGGGTCTATTCCAAAGACCCTTGAAGATAGGTAAAATATAACTCGGTCTGGGCTCTCCCGGCTTGCCCTCGATTGATGTCATCAGCGCAAACGATTCGCCGCAGACGTAAGCTCCGGCACCCTCGTGTACTTTAACAATCAGATCAAAGCCTGAGCCAAGAATGTTTTTTCCAAGCAAGCCATACTCCTCAGCCTGCTTAATGGCGATGTGTACATTTTCTACTGCCATGGGGTATTCATGTCGAATGTAAAAATATCCCTCGTGGGAGCCGGTGGCATAGGCTCCGATAATCAACCCCTCTAGGACTGAATGAGGATTCCCCTCGAGAAGGCCCCCATCCATATAAGCTCCGGGGTCTCCCTCGTCTGCATTAACCAGCACATACTTTAGATCGCCAGGTGCCTTGCGGGCTCCTTCCCACTTGATCCCTGCGGGAAAGCCGGCACCTCCCCTTCCTCTCAGCTTGGATTCCTTGACTTCCTCTACTACCTGCTCGGGGGTCATCTGCGTAAGAACTTTCACTAACGCAGAATAACCGCCAATTGCCAGATAATCATCAATACTTTTAGGATCTATACTACCGTTAGGACCGAGAACAAGCCGCATCTGGTTTTTGTAGAAGGGGATTTCAGGTTCATGAACTATCTTTTCATGGGTGCCGGGGTCAGTATAGAGTAGACGCTCTATGACTTTCTTCTCCATTATAGTCTGGGAGATAATTTCAGGAACATCCTCAGGCTTTAGCTTGGTATAAAATATTTTCTCGGGGTAAATAACCATAATAGGACCCATCTCACAAAAACCATGGCAACCGGTCTTCCTGAAGTCCACCTTACCACTTAAGCCTTGTTTTATAATCTCCTCTTTAATACTCGCAGCGACTTCTTTACTGCCAGAAGCATGGCAAGTAGATCCGTTACAGAGTGTAATACAGGGTTTATTTGCATCTCTTGCCGAAAGAATGCTCTTCCTGAGTTCTTCCAATTCAGCTACTGAATTTAATCGTGCCATAATTTTACCTTTCCCTATTCAAATTTTTTTAAAACGTCTGCCATGGCGGCTGGCGTAGTCAACTCTTGAGTCTCCCCGTCGATTTCCACATACGGTCCCAAAGCACAACACCCGGGGCAGCTAACCTTCTCTAAGCTAAACTTCAAATCCAAATCCGTTTCACCCGATTTAAGTCCGGTTAGGTCTTGCATCATCTCGAGAACACGCGACGCACCACGAGCATAACAGGCAGTACCCGTACAGACGTTAATTGTATGACGCCCTTTAGGAACTAAACTAAAGGCTTTATAGAAAGTAGCTACTTGCTGTATCCGGGTTAAAGGAACTTGCAATCGTTCAGCTACCCTTTCTAATGCTTCCTTAGGAAGCCAGTGATTCTCGGTCTGAATCGCCAGTAATACCTGAACAAGCGAACTAGCCTCGCACTTATGTTTATCAATAATCTGATCGACTCTCTCCATATCCATATCCATATCCATATCCATATCCATATCCATATCCATATCCATATCCATATCCATATCCATATCCATATCCATGGCCTCTATCCTAACCTCCTTTTTCCCTCTAATCAGTTCCGAGACACCCACTTCTTCAAGTGGGTGTTCCTTATTCACTCTACAGCCTGCTCTTTCACCCTACGCGAGAGCATACCGCTTCAGGCCTACATCGTACCTGACGAGTTTTTGCCTTGACGAAATAACGAGAAGCCTTAATACTTCAGAAATAGTCACGTTTATTACCTTAGAGATCTCTTCGATTGTATGGGGTTTTTCCCGCAAGAGTGAGATAATTTGGCTGATTGCCAATTTTTCTCCAATTGTCTCCTTAAACAATTTTCTGAACTCGTCACTACTGAAAAAATTATAATAGACTTCCTTGGATTGGACGGGTAAACGCATCCTCTCCCTTTCCACCAGCCTAATGTAGGGGACTATATCGACAACTGCTTGGAGTCTGAACTTTAAGACATTTTCGTCTATTCCTTCGCTTTTGCCGAGAGGTCCTAACTCCTTCACTTGTTTGCCAATGGCACTCATAAGTTCGCTAAACAGAATTCCATCACCGGCGGACATAGTTTCCATCCTCAGTCTTTCTGGGTTCAGCCCAATGTGCTCCATTATTTTCTTACCTAGAAGTACCATGTTGAGAGCATGATAATTTCCTTGGGTACCATAATTACAATCATTAAATTGACAACCGCCAATAAACACTCCATCTACTCCTTGAGAGAAAGCCCTTAATACAAAGGACAGGTCAACGCTACCAGTACACATGACTCGAATAATCCTACTCTCAGTTGTATATTGTAGTCTGGACACGCCAGCTAGGTCTGCAGCCCCGTATGCTCATGATTGGCATAGAAAACCTAAAATTTTGGGTCTAAATTTAAGTTCACTACTCATTCGATTCTCACCGCCTTACTTACTAATCCCATCTTTGTGCCTGTCGAACTTCTACAAGCCTGCAACCGCTGCATCGATTTGGCTCAGCATCTGTTCTTTAGTAAAGTGCTTAAGTTGAATAGCCCCTGTTGCACACACGGTGGTACAAAAACCATCTCCCTTACAGATCGCAGGATTAACCCCCGCCTTTCTGCCTTGAGGAGTCATAACAAACTTGATGGCACCATAGGTACAGGCTGTGATACATGCCCCACATGAGAAACAGTTATGCTCATTGACCTCGGCAACAGCGCTGGAGGCTACCACTGAATCATGCGAGAGAAGAGTTAAGACCCGTCCTGCAGCTCCATAAGCCTGGCTAATCGTTTCGGATATCTGCTTAGGGTAGTGAGCCATTCCGCAAAGATAAACGCCATCGACAGCAAAATCAACAGGCTTTAGTTTGACATGCGCCTCTTTGAAGAAACCATCTTGATTGGTAGTTACCTTGAATAACTTGGTGGCTTCCTGACTTCCGGCAGACGGAATAACAGCAGCAGCTAAAACAAGGGCATCGGCATCTATTTCCAGCTTCTTACCTAAAACAAGATCGGTCACGCTAATCCTTAAGACAGGTTGACCATCCTCATCAACAGCTTCTGCCATCTGTGGTTGATCATTCTGCTCAAAACGGATGAACCTTACGTTCTTACTTGCCGCTTCGCGATAATAATCCTCGGCTAACCCATACGTTCTCATATCCCTAAACAGAACATAGATATCCATCTCGGGCTTTAGCTCTTTTAGTTTCAGGGCGTTTTTGATAGACTCACTACAACAGATCCTGCTACAGTAGTTTCGTTCTTCATTTCTGCAGCCAACGCATTGGATCATCACTAGACTCCGGGAGTTAAGCAGTTTCTCTTCACTCTTAAAGATTTTCTCCTCTAACTCCAGATTGGTCATTACCCGATCATCTTTTCCATAATTGTACTCCGTGGGTTGATATTCAGCAGCGCCTGTAGCGAGAATGGTTGCACCATGTTTTATCTCGACGATCCTTCCCGGAGCCTTGACTTTGGTTACAAAATTCCCGATATAACCACCCGTCTCTGTGATGGTAGCATCAGTATATACATAGATAGCGGGGTGCTGATAAACCTTGCGTATCACATCTTGCAAATGCTCCCCCACATCCATCCCTTGCAAGGTGTAGTGGATTCTACGTGCCATTCCCCCTAGGTCATGATCCTTCTCCACAAGGTAAACCTCATGTCCCTGGTTGGCTACGCTCAGAGCACTGGTCATGCCGGCCAGGCCTCCTCCGACCACTAAAGCCGTCTTGTTGACGTTCAAGCTAAATTCCTGCAAAGGCTGTAAATGGGTAGTCCTAGCTACGGACATCCTGATTAGATCCTTGGCCTTTTGGGTAGCCTCTTCCTGTTCCTTAGAGTGGACCCAAGAGCAATGCTCTCGAATATTAGCCATATCGAGATAATAGTGATTAATTCCTGCCTCCCGAAGGGTATCCCGGAATAAGGGTTCAAGGGTCCTAGGAGAACAGGCAGCGATTACTAAGCGATTGAATCCTTTTTCTTTAGCCCTATCTGCGATTTCTTTGGCAGAATTAGTAGCACAGGCAAATAACTGTTCTTGGGCGTAAACAACATTGGGTAAGGTTAAGGCATATTCAACAGCGGACGGTACATTTACTACCCTTGAAATATTAGCCCCGCAATGACACACAAAGACTCCTACCTTGGGCTCCTCTTGAGAGACATCCCTTTCCGGCGGATATACTCTTTCAGTAGTCAGATTCCCACGCCTGGAGTCAAGGAGTTCACCACATTGGGATCCAGCCCCGCTGGCGGTATAAACCGACTCGGGAATATCTGCTGGACCCTGGAAGGCTCCGCTGATAAAAATCCCAGGTCGGGTAGCCTCATTAGGATTAACCGGGTTTGTTTGACAGAATCCGTGTGAATTGAGCTCAATGCCAAACGTATCTGCCATAGCCTGATTATTAAGAGGAGGATTTAAGCCGATGGATAAGACCACTAAATCGAATTCTTCTTCTTTTACTCCATCCTCAGGTGTTGAATATCTTATCGTTACATTGTTGGTTTCCGGGATCTCTTTTCCTATTGATACGTAGCTTCTAATAAATCGAACCCCGGGGAGTTGCTCGGCTTTTTGGAAGTAGCGCTCTAAATCCTTGTTATGTGTTCGGACATCGTTATGGAATATGGTACACTCGGTGTCAGCTTCATGCTCTTTGGTCAGAATCACCTGTTTCTGCGCATATGAACAACATACGGATGAACAATAGCTGTTGCCGCCAACAGGGTTAACCTGTCTGGAACCAACACATTGAATCCAAGCTATTTTATGGGGATGCTTCTTATCCGAAGCACGCAGGATCTCCCCTTCATATGCCCCGGTGGGACTTAATACCCGTTCATAATCCATACTAGTTATGACATTCTTATATTTTCCGGAGCCATAGTCGTTCCGGAGCCTAGGGTCAAATGGCTCAAACCCAGGAGCCAGAACTATGGCCCCTACATTTACCTCTATCTTCTCAGCCGTTTGAGTAAAATCGATGGCCTCAGACTGACAGACTCCTTGACAAGCAGTACATGTCTTATCCTTAAGGTAAAGGCAACTTTCATCAATATAAGTGGCCAGAGGAATTGCTTGAGTAAAAAATATATGAATGGCTTTATTCATGGATATTTCCTGATTAAATTGATCGGGATAAGTGACTGGGCAGTATTCCACACAGACTTTACAACCTGTGCATTTGCTTTCGTCAACATATTTGGGCTTTTTAGTCAGTGTAACCTGGAAGTTTCCTGCTTGTCCTGCTACACTGTCAACTTCTGTATAGGTTAAGATCTCAATATTCGGCTGCCGGTCGACCTCGACCAGTTTGGGGTTGAGTATTCAACTGGAGCAGTCATTGGTGGGAAAGGTCTTGTCAAGCTGGGCCATATGGCCCCCAATACTAGGATTTTTATCAACCAAGTAAACCTTATAACCAGCAGTAGCAAGATCAAGCGAGGCTTGCATACCGCTGATCCCTCCACCAACAACCATTACGTCTCCAAAATTTCTCTTGCCAACTCTATCACAAAGTAGTTGGATTTCTTCTTGAAACAATTGTTCGTTTTCCACTTTCTATTCACCTCATTCTATCCATCTATTGGGGAAATTCCTCCGACTACCCCAGACTCGCACACCCCATTAAGGACTTTTTTCCAACTACCCCAGACTTGCAACTCAAGCAATTCCGATCGGGGACATTCCTCCGACTACCTCAGACTTGCACTTAAGCACTTCCGATCGGGGACATTCCTCCGACTACCTCAGACTTGCACTCATGGGAGGAGGTGTGTCCCCTTACATTATTACATCACTTCCTGGAGAATCTCCGTGATGTCCTTGATTTGGATCTGATCATCAAGGTTCTGAACTACTCTGCTATCCTCAAAATTGGTAATGCAATAGGGGCAAGCGGTAACCAGCACTTCGGCTCCAACCCCAATAGCTTGTTCTAATCTAAGGTTAACGAATCTGTCGGATTTGGCTGTTTCCATCCAAATCCGGCCGCCTCCCATGCCACAACACATACTATTTTCCCGTATCTCAGGCAGCTCACGTAACTCCAAACCAGGTATCTTATTTAAGACCGCACGTGGTTCGTCATAAACGCCATTATGACGCCCCAAGTAACATGGGTCATGATAAGTGACTTTTCCCGAATACTCCTTGCTAATCTGAAGCTTACCCTTATTGATAAGTTGGGCTAAAAGCTGGGAAATATGAATAATCTCAAAGTTCACATTAAATTCCGGATACTCGTTCTTGAAGGTGTGGTAGCAGTGAGGGGAAGAAACCACAATTTTCTTAACCCCGTTATCGATCCAAGTTTTGATGTTTTCCCTGACCAGGCGTTTGAATAATTCTTCATCGCCAGCCTTACGGATGCTTTCTCCACAGCAATTCTCTTTGGGCCCCAAGATCCCGTAATCTACTCCGGCTTTATTGAGGATCTTAGCTGTTGCAGCAGCTACCTTCTTTAATCTTGGGTCATAGCTAAGGTAGCAGCCGGGGAAATATAAATATTCCGTCCCTTCGGTGAATGTTTTTACAGAAAGACCAGTTGCCCAATCTGCCCTCTTTGCTCGTTGATTACCGAATGGATTACCTTCGGCAAAAAGGCCTGCGCTTGCGCCGCGCATTGGCTTAACAGCCTCAGGAAAAACGCCATATCCCGTGGCGAACCTGCGTAGGGCGATCATTTGTTTTATCTGCTGTACGTCCCTGGGACATTGTTGTTGGCACTTTCCGCAGGTAGTACAACGCCAGATTTCTTCATTTTCTATCTCA
>LOEW01000004.1 GCA_001516045.1 Desulfosporosinus sp. BRH_c37 | reverse complement strand
TCAGACAATTCTATGTGAAAAAGGAGCGAAGCCTAAGATTCATTCCCTTAGTTTCGCTCCCTTTATTAATTATCCGCTCAACTGAAACTCTCTCCAGTTCTATCTTCGACACATCAGCAGAAATTCACAATCCCGTTTCACCTACAACACTAAACCACAAATCTAAGTTTCTTCATTAGATCCCTACCTCTTAAACTTCTTCAAGAAATTTAACCTAGATCTTACTCTCTAGTAGGTCTTCAAACTTTTGGACTGCTTCCTGAAAATAAGCTGAACTCCCATGGGCTTTACTCTTTATCCTTCAAGGAAGACTATTTCAGTTGGGTCATTCTTTCCTACATGGGGTATGTACATCAAACAGTCCTTTTCTTTAGAAGGGACTTCCTTGACCAGTTGAGTACAAAGAGAGCGCCTTGCGCGGCTCCACGAGGATCTGCTACAGTCCCACATCAGTAACCGCTTGCTGGCATAATTCAGGAGGTTACAATTTGTTGTATAGCTCTCCTCGATTGAGCATCCTGTTTGAGAGTTTCTCTATCCATATAATATTCTCCACTATGAACTCTTCTCTTCCGTAGGGAGTCCACCTCCAGCTCCCTTTGCTTTAACGTGACTTTTTCCTGCTCGGCCAAGTATTTCGACTTATAGTCTTTCACCTGTTGCTCTTGGCTTTTGCTCTGAGTGGTTAGTTGGGCGAGTTCACTGCTTTTCATGTCGATTTGGATATATCCACAAATAGTAGATTATTGCTAACTGGATACTCAGATGCTTACGCATTTTTAGCTTTCAGATCACTCCAAAGACTGCTTTGCATGCGTTTTTCAGTAATATAAAAAGACGCTGATTATTCAACGTCATATCGGCGGACAGTCTGACCAAGTTCATTCTAGAGATTCAATCCACCCCAAAAACCTCAGTTCTTCTTTACCAAGACGTGACACCATTCCCCAACTGGGAATGGTCGGCAACTAGATGCGTAATGTAGAGCTTCCCCCCGGACATGATCTAGCAGTGTAGACTGTGGCGACTTGGTAGAATACATTGTGAATTACGCAGAAAACACCGACCCTAGATTTAGCCTACATATTCTTTAACGTAATCTTTTATCGAATGGTAAGGTTCAGCATGTAAATTCAGTTTAGCTATCTTGGCCATGAGTATGTCTTTTAGATCGACTTCGCCAGTAAGTACCATTCTTAAGTCATAGCCGTCCACAAGAAAGATGTTTTTATCCGGATTTTGTTTAAGCAAAGGAACGACATTAGTAGACCATCCATTTATTGAAAGCAATACTCCCATCGTCTGTTTTCCAGACCTTCCAACCTGTCCGCTTAGACCATCAAGCTCCCGAATATCACTTAATTTTTTACGCCAACGACATTCAACAATGTAATGCCACCCATCTAATTTGAACGCACCATCAATCTGTTCACCGCCGTTATTGCGTGTAAAACTACTCATGACAGGTATATCGTAAATGTCAAAAGTCCTATTTAACAGATCTTGTAATAGATAACCCCTTCGCTGTTCATCCTTTCCTGAAGCCAACTCGTCAAACATCATAAGCAATAGGTCTAATTGCCTTCGAAGCGATTCTGAGCGCTCATTCTCCATTTTCGCGAGTTCCTCATTTCGCGCCAATTCTCTTTGCTTTTGTTCACGGGACTCCATAAGTTCTATGGTGCCTAAAAACTCCCTCGCCTTTTGAACAGTTGCTCTAGCTTGAAACTCATCATTAGCTAAATGAAATTTACTCCAATGTGCTGCGATTTCGATCATGCGTCTTATGCAATTGCCGTAATCGCGCTGGTTCTCAACCTTGTCTAATATCAACGGAGCAATTTTGCGTTTTGAAAGAGTCTTGCCAGTTGCCTCATCTCTTTTATATAAAAGAAGCTTATATACTTCGGGTGGTATCCCTGCAGGTATTAGAATCATCTCAGCCATTGTATCCTTGATATGCACCAACGTGGAAATAATTTCTATAGCTAACTTATGCGCCTCAACATTATTTTCCAACAATTTCTCTTCCTCCAAAATTGGGTTTATGTCGCTGCCGTGCCAGAAATGCTTCTAACCCCATACCCTAATATTCTAGCGTTTTACAAAAGTAATTCTTTCATCTTTGTAAGTATCTGTTACATAATCGGTTTCATATCCTGCATCCATCCATGCTATTGCCTGTGAATGATCGTAATTATTTGACCACCACGCCTCGGCGTGAACATAAGCCGATTTTGGTAAAGCGTTACCAATGATTTTTTCAATGTCCTTAAAAGACAGGGTAATAATAGGTGCCGCTGAATTTTGTAAATACCTTTTAAGTCCGCTGTATTTATCACCTCTTGGCATTATGTACCTCCTTAAATTTTTCAGTTTATTTTATGGATAATGCGAACATTAATCGTCTTTTCTAAGTGTCTCATCTTGCCAGCAATTGACTATAGCCTGTTATAATATCTGTTATGATATTCATTGAACTGCATATCATACTCTTTGCTTCCATGATCTTTACCTGTCATTATATGTGTTAGTTCATCAATAATAACATCAGCTAAAAAATCTGAATTGTTTAATTCTGGTACTAATGTTTTTATATTTTGTTCAAACAATCCTGAACTTTGTATAGTCACAGTAGATATCCATATTTCGCATTCTTCATAAATACAAAACCCATAATCTTTCCCTTGACGAACTATATAGACAGATGGGATGTTTAATAAGCTAGAAAATTTTCTCTTATTTAGATTTTTTGCATCAAAAATAATCCACTTAACTTTATCGAATCTATCCCTCCCAATTTTGTTAATTACGCTTATGATTTTTTGCTTTAATACAAAAGAATATATAGGACTTTTAATTTTCACACTATCATCAAGTTTTATATTGAGTTTCATAATATGTCTCCTTCCATAAAATTTCATTTATTAAAAATTCATGCTATATAATTTATCAGTAAACAGCTCATAAAAACCTACTTACATATAGCAAAATTATTATTATTCCAAACTTCTAGTTATTAGCCATATGTAAAGTTCGCATATTCACTCAAACAGCTCATTCCTATGGATAGGAAGCTCATTTGCCAGCAAAAATAATTCCCTATATTCGTAAATCCATGTTTATAGGAGGGATGAGGCCCCCCGCAACCGGAGTGCGACAGGACGTGGAACCCTAATTAAGTTATAAGTTTTTAGCCCATTTCGAGAGAATGCTTTCAAAAGTCCTTGGAAAACTAAACCTATTTATGAAGAATTTCTTCTCATCTTTTGCCAATCCAGAAATACCATAAATGAAAGCCATCTTTTGCCAAGGATCCATACTTTGATAATTTTCTTTTTGCTCACGGAGCCAATCAAATGCCGATTTTTGAGATGCTGCTAATAGAATTTCTCTCTAACAAAAGATTCACTTGTCGGAAACTTATCACCTGAAATGCTTTAACGTGGGTTTATTGGAATCCACTTGCTACCAAAATCCAGCATCTCTTAAACAACTTGAAATATTACCCTTGAAGGATCTTAAATTCAATCACCAACGAACTTTCCTATTCTTAATAGCATCAGTTACTGAAACAAATAATTCTTGTGAATTGTTTGTACTACCTTGGGCTCCTTTGAGATATGCTTCTTTTTTGTGCTCTTGAAGATTAGATCCAGCATAAATAAAGAAAGGAGTATTGTCCCCATGCTTTCGAAGTTCTTCCAGTAAAACATAGCCCTCTAATGGTCCTTCTTTTCGACCCATATCAGAAATAATTGCTTCGAACTGATAATGTTTAAGAGTATCTAGTGCTTCATTCGTAGAAAGTGAAAGTGACAAAGATAAACCTACGGCTTCAAACGCCTTCCGTTCATGTACATTGTTTTCAGGTCTATCATCCACCCATAAAATATGTTTTTGTCGAAAGCCTGAAGACGTCAAATTACCATATGAGGCTATACTAACAGCTGCATCAGCAATCTTATCAATATCTCCATCTTGAAGACTACCTTCGGGGCTTTTTACAGTTGCAGCTGCTAATGAAGTTGCAACATTTAACTGCATACGTATATAATTTTCCTCATTTTTATAGTCACCGGGACTGTATAACTTATTTGAGTGACAACTAACAAGCCATGAAAATACCCCAAGAACTAAAACCGGGAATAAAACAAGAAAATAGATAAGCGGCAATTTTTCATTTGCTGAAAATGAGCCAGCAAATGCTGTCACAAGTGATGCAAACCCGTAAACAAGTACTATAAAAAGTGCAATGATACCAAGCGGATTCTTAGATAACCCCTTTGCAGTTTCCCCAAAAGATTTGAAATCTTCGTTCATACGATTAGACTCCTTCCAAATGATTTGGAAATTGTAACACATTGATTTATCTCTAATATGGACTTTGTTAAATCTCCGATTCTCAATTCGCTAGTCATTATCAGTACTTATACTCTATTGATTCCACTTATACCGAAATCAGGATTCATCACCTAGCTGGTAATTGTAAACCTACACTTTATATAATTGTTACACCCTTTAGATTCTCCATATTTACCCTTTCTCGCGAGTAACCCACCACCACATTTGGGACAACTATTAGCGCCAATTTGGTTCGCTACTTCAGCTTTCTTTTTATGTAGTCCTTCAACATATTGATTTCTGACTTTTATATTACGTGGGTCACCCGTGAGCAGAAAATCTGACATCCTATTTCTAATAGCTCGTATAACTGCAAACACGTTCTATAGCCTAAATTCTTCATTATTCTGTTAATCCCTGCCAACAACTGTTCCTTTTTACAATATTCTTGAAATTATAACTTATTAGCACGGACCTTCTGCTTGATAGTCTATCTTGCATCACTTACTCTGAGTAAAGCATAACACTCAGCTCAGACAATTCTATGTGAAAAAGGAGCGAAGCCTAAGATTCCTTAGTTTCGCTCCCTTTATCATTTATCCGCTCAACTGAAACTCTCTCCGGTTCCATCCTCAGCACATCAGCAGAAATACAAAAACTTTCCGTTTCACCCTACAACACTAAGCC
>LOEW01000003.1 GCA_001516045.1 Desulfosporosinus sp. BRH_c37 | reverse complement strand
CAATATGATAATCTTGCCCAATCCCCATTCTTTAGATATAAGGATGAACAAGGCCGGGGACATGAGGTTTGGTTCGAGGATGCGCGGAGTGCCAAGGCAAAACTCAATTTAGTGAATGAATATAATCTGCGTGGTGTTGCGCACTGGGAAATTGGAACAGCCTTTCCGCAAATCTGGCCAGTTCAAGAAGATACTTTTCAGGCTAAGATTTTGGGGTAAGATGGGTCTGTGTCACGAACCTTTTACAAGACCAAGAATCGGGAATTTATTTCTAATTCTTGGTTTTATGTATTTATAAAATTTATTTCTCGTTAAGAAAGTGCTTTTTGGAATTAAATTGTCTAGTATTAGAGGAACAAAGAAAGTTCTTGTAGAATAACGATAATAAATACACATGGATCGTGATATCTTGCAAAGGAATTTTTCAATTTCTTACCACCGTAAAGCACAATGGTCTGGGAACCACTTAAAAGAGATTAAAAGGTTAGGTGTAACAGTATGGGCGAAACGTTCACCTCTGACGATTATCCTAATATTAAGAAATATAAGTTTTCTGAGCTTTTTGATTTAAAAGAAATTCAAAAACTTCAGGATTTATTTTCTGCCGCAACTGGTGTCGCATCAATCATCACAGAACCTGATGGCACGCCATTAACGAAGCCAAGTGGTTTTTGCAGTTTATGTAACGAAATAAGAAATACTGAAAAGGGGCTTAAAAATTGTCTGATATCAGATTCAATTATAGGTAGTCCAAATCAAGAGGGTCCCAATATCCAGCGATGTTTAAGTGGTGGGTTGTTGGATGGAGGAGCAAGTATTGTTGTTGATGGTGTGCATATTGCAAACTGGTTAATTGGACAAGTTCTCGATGAAGATTTTGAAATGGAAGAGCTATTACTATACGCGGAAATAATTGGAGTAAAGCCCGATGTTTATAGAAGCGGATTAATTAAGGTTAAACGCATGTCTAAACTGCAATTTGAGAATGTATGTAAATTCCTTTTTTTAAATGCACAGAAGCTTTCAGATTATGTAATCCAAAATAAAAATATAACTGATGAAATACAAAGAAAACTAATTTATGAAGATCAGATTCAAAAGTTAAATAACCAACTTGAAATAGGGGTAAAGCAAAGAACTAACCAACTTGAAGAGATCAATGCAATGCTTGAGGAAGAAATCACAAAACGTCAAATGGCCGAAGAAGAAATCAAGAAATTAAATAAAGAGTTAGAAAACAAGGTAATAGAACGTACAAGTCAGCTACAAGATATGAATATAAAATTAGAAGAAGAGATTATTGAGAAGATACAGGCAGAAAATGAGTTAAATAAAGAAAGAGTATTTACAGATGCTTTATTTAATAGTGCTCCGGGGATGAGTTACCTCTACGATGATAGAAGTAAGTTGGTGAGATGGAACAAGAAACACGAAGAAATGACAGGGTATTCATCGAAAGAACTAGCTGGCATGAATTTATTGGATTGGTATAAAGGCGATGAAAAAAGCCAAATGGCTATAATAGAAGGAATTAAAATGGTTAACCAGAAAGGATTTGGGTATGCTGAGGCAAATCTGCAAAGAAAAGATGGTACAAAAATACCGATGTACTTTACAGCTAGCCCAGTATCTATTGATGGTAAACTATATTTTGCCGGCCTAGGAATAAACATCGCCAAGCTAAAGCAGGTTGAGGAGGACTTGAAAGCAAGTGAAGAACTGTTTAGAACAATGTTTGAACAAGCGCCCTTAGGCATAGCCTTAAGCGATTCATTGACAGGACATAACTATCACGTTAACTCGAGGTTTGCAGAGATTGTTTGTCGAACAGTTGAAGAAATAACGAGTATGGATTGGATGAGCTTAACGCATCCGGACGATGTACAAGAGAATTTGGATAAAATGGACCTGTTGTTGGCAGGAAAGATCAACGGCTTTCAGATGAACAAAAGATATCTCAGTCCAGATGGTTCTGTGATTTGGACTAAAATGACGATTTCTAACATTCAGGATCAGGAGAATGAGCATCCACGTCATCTTTGTATGATCGAAGATATAACTGAGAGTAAGCTAGCGAATGAAAGGCTTCAAAAATACCAGATTCTTGCAGAGAATGCTAACGATGCTATGCTCTTTATAGATGAAAAAGGGAATATTCTCGAAGTAAATGATGCTGCGATAAGAATTTATGGTTACTCATATAAAGAATTTTCGTCAAAGAATATTTTCGATTTGAGGAAGCCTGATAAAGAATCAAATATCATTCAGCAAATGGAATTGGCAGATAGGGAAGGAATTATTTTTGAAACCGTCCATTACCTAAAGAATGGAACGCCAATTAATGTTGAAGTAAGTTCACAGGGAACCTTCTTAGGAGATAAAAGAGTTTTTCTCAGCATAGTGAGAAATATCACTGACCGCAAAGATAGGGAAGACGAAAATCATTATTTAAGTTATCATGATGTTTTAACAGGTGTTTATAATCGAAGATTTTATGAGGAAGAAATTAAAAGACTAGACACTGAAAGGAATCTTCCTATTTCAATTATTATTGGAGATGTAAATGGATTAAAATTTGTAAATGATGCTTTCGGCCATGATAAAGGGGATGAGCTTTTACAGAAAGCAGCAGCAGCAATTAGAGGCGCGTGCAGAACAGGGGATATTGTTGCTCGCTGGGGTGGTGATGAATTTGTCATACTTCTACCAAAAACTAAAACAAAGGAAGCAGAAGAAATTGTTAAACGAATAACGAAAATATTTTCAAATGTATTTGTTAACGCTATTCATGTTAGTATCTCATTTGGTTGGGATACAAAATCAAAAACTGATGAAGATATACTAAAAATACTAAAAAGTGCTGAGGATTATATGTATAAGCATAAAATTATTGAAAATGAGGGCATGAGAGGGAATACAATAAGTACTATCATTAATACTCTGCATGAAAAAAACCCTAGAGAAGAACAGCATTCTCAGAGAGTAAGCGAAATATGCCAGAATATAGGTAACGCATTAGGCTTTTCTGAACTAAAAGTTAATAAACTCAAAGTTGTTGGTCTCCTTCATGATATTGGAAAAATCGCAATTGAAGAAGGTATTCTAAATAAACCGGGAAAACTGACAGAGCAGGAGTGGAATGAAATAAAGCGTCATCCTGATATCGGATATAGAATACTTAGTTCATCTTCTGAAATGTTAGAATTAGCAGATTGTATATTAGCGCATCATGAACGATGGGATGGTAGAGGTTATCCAAAAGGTTTAAAAGGGGAAGCTATTCCAAGGGTGGCAAGAATTATCGCTCTTGCAGACAGCTACGATGCAATGACCAGTGAAAGGTCCTATCGAAAGGCTTTGAGTGAAGAAGAAGCAGTAACTGAAATCCGAAAGAATGCAGGTACCCAATTCGATCCTGAAATTGCAAGAATATTCGTTGAAAAGGTATTAGTTAAGAAATGGAGCAACATTCACAATTCTTGGCAGAATTTGCTGGGTATGATTGTGGTCAAACGATCAAATAATATAACCACACTAAAGCGTAAAAAATAAAGATAAAGCAGCAGCGAAGTAGGCCTGCTGTACAATATCTAATAATCTCTAAGGAGGTGTAAGCTTTGGCTAAAACAACAAAACCAATGGTCCAACTCACACCAGAATTAGAAAAATTCAAGTATGAAGTCGCTCAAGAGATTGGGATTGCTAACCGAAAGCATAAAAGTTTTCCCAATTCGCCACAACAATAATCAATAAAGAAAATGGGTCAGGTCGGTTGATACACCAACTTGACCCATTTTCATTTGATTGATCAATTTGTCGAATCCTGGAAGGATCAGCCCTCGATGCCATGCAAGTGATCAGTGGATCAAACCCGCCGCTGCCAAGGCGGTTGCTTCGTCGGGGTAGATGTAAAGGTAATTAGTCAGTCCGACCATCTGAAAGATCTTTTGGTAATGACTACTCACACCGTGTGCAAGGACCGCCACAGGCTTTTCTCTGGCCAGGCGGACTACGCGGATAAGCAACGCGATTCCGGCGCTGTTGATGTAATCCACTCTTGAGAAATTAAAAACCACTGCTTTTATCTCTTGGTTCGGGGGGAGTATTTGATCCGGCGAAACCTCGTCAGACTTGGTAATCTCCCCTGACAATTCGATTATCTTGACCCATTCCTCTTCGCGCGATATAAGTTGCAAGCCTTTATCCATTTGTTTGTGTCACCTTTCCCTCTAACATTACCACTAACCTGACGCTAGTACCCCCGTTCGCTGACGGTACCACTTCCACTTGGTCTACCAATTGCTCCATTAGGAACCATCCCCACCCTCTAGCGGGAGAATTCCCCTCAATTTTGTCTTCTAAATTTGGCATCCCTTCAGGAGGATGAAAACCTTGGCCTTGGTCACTGACGGCGACTAATAGTTTGTCCGCAGCAAGGCTAAAGGTGACAACCACTTGCTGCTCTTCGTTCATTTGATTGCCGTGTTCCATGGCGTTTAGGATCGCCTCTGATAGCGCTGTGGAGAGGTCCTCTCTTCGTGCTTCAGGCATCCCCATCTTTTGGGCGATCACCTCGGCCACTACCATAGCAACTTTTTCATACCCCGTTCGGCTGGGGATTCTTATTTCGATTTTGTCTTCCTGACCAACAGATTCGTTCATTTTACACCTCTTTGCACAAAATATTAGTCTTATTATTTGTTTAATAAAGTTTTATACATTCGTAGTGTCTCCGGTTCTGGTTCCGTGTTCAGTTCCTTCCGTAACAGACGGCAAAGTTGTTGGTAAGATTGCAAGGCCTCCGATCTCCTGCCAAGACAGCCCATCAGCCTCATTGCGTCTCTGATGACCTGTTCGTTGGTGGGGTCGCGGTGAATTACTTGATTTAAAAGCTTCAGAGCGTATTCTAACTCGCCGTTGGTGGTGGCATATCCTGCCATATAAGTAAGGGATTCTAGGTACTGACTCTTAAGCTGGTCCCGGAGCGGGAAAAGCCATTCTTCATATAGATCTCCATCCAAAAGATCCCCATGGTACAAGTCTGTCGCTGACTGGAAGCATTGAACCGCTTGGGCGGGGCTGATCAGCCATAATCGATGTCCCTCTTGGAATTTATATATAAATTCCTTTATATCCACGTTAGCTAACAACTCGGGGCAAGGGAGACCGCTCCCCGTTCCACCTTCAGGTAATTGACCGTTTCCGTTAGCCCTGCCGCTAACCCCTGACGAAGGCTGTGCAGGGTAACGTAGTAGGAGTTGCTGGCCCGTGCTGGGGACTCGTTCGGCCAGAAGAGATCCAAGAGTTGTTCTTTGGCAGCTTTGTGCACTGGTTGTACGGCCAGATACTTCAGCACCTGCAGGGCTTTATGCCGCCATTTGCTGTAGGTTAAAGGCTCCTTGCCGCGGGACAATTCGAAAGAACCAAAGCATTGTAGGTGAAGCTTGGGTACGATGCTTTTTTTTCGTGCGCAAGTTACCAGTTGCTCGTAGCGAGTAAGATAGTCTAGGACAACCGCTCGGTTCTTTTCGTCGCTTGGTACTTCCCGCTTGGCTTGGTTGTATATGGCCTCGGCTTCCTCTATTAACCCCATGGTAGCATAGACCGTGCCCATAGCGCACAAAGATCGGGTGATTCCTAGATCATCGCCGAGTTGACCAAATCCGAGGGAGGCGCGTCGCAACCAAGAGAACGCATCATTTCCTCGCCCGGACTCGGCTAATCCCTCACCGAAGCTTAAGAGCATCTTGGGCAGGTGTTTGTCTGCTTCCCCAGGAAAAAGGGACAATAACCTTTCTAATGTTTCTAGCCATTGTTCCCTCGGCAATGCTGATATAAGCTCCTCTAGAACCCACCCGGCTTCAGAATAAGCAGTCGCTCGGACCAAGTAAGGAATAGAATCTATTGGGCGACTCAGGTTTAGGTAGAGATTGCCGATGCGTAGGGATAGGTCTTGGAAGAACGGGATATTTTGCTCTATTTTCGATCGGAGAAAGGCTTGAAACAGAGGGTGATACCGCCAAGTATCTGCGATACGAAAAAGAAATGTATGGTTTTGCGTTACCCATTTTAAGTTTTTAAGGTATTTGTCAAGTCCGAGTAGGGGACTGAAAATTTCAAGAGAAATTTCAGAGGGTACAGCAAGAGTAAGCAGAAATTCCTGTATTACGGCGGGCAAACCCTCTAACACCTCCGCCTGGAAATAGGGGAAGATTTTTTCTAACCAGACCTTCTTAACCTCCTCAGGGTTCCAACGTTGAGCCTTAGCGATAGTCCTTCCAGCTAAATGAAGTGCCAGTGGCCAACCTTCCGTTTCGCGTTCTAACCATTCAATTTGCTCTAAGGACAGAATTACACCGGACGCTCTTGCTATAAAAGAACTGATTTCCTCGGGTTTAAAGGTAAGGACGCTCTCATCTATTCTGAAGATTGCGTCTTCAGCCTCTAACCGGGCTAAGCCCAGAAGAAGGGGAGTGACCCTGGTACACAGGATTATGTGGACATATGGTGGCGAATTGAGAGCCAAGTCATCAAATATCTTTGGCATATCCCTGTTACCTGACGCTGTATGCCAGTTGTCTAGCACCAGCAAGAAAGGGTTTGAGCCAAACTTGTTCGTTAGTCTGTTCGGGTTTGTCGGATCGACATTCGTCCAGGGTAGATCGGGAAAGTGATCAGAGGGATACCAAAGACAGGGTATTTTGCGTTCCTCAATCCACTGGGATAGGAGAGTAGTTTTCCCGTAGCCCGCCCCAGCCTCGATGATTGTAACTTTCTTAAATAATGTCATATCTAAAGCTTTGGCAATTCGTGGCGGCAAGAATTTAATGCTCATCCGGCGTCCCTTTTGCTTTCTGGAAGAACTTCGGCCTGTTGATGTTCCACCATAATGATTGTTCTATCATCTTTATGATTTCCCCGGCCCCAGGGCAATTCTTTGACAAGAGAATCAATTTGGTCTTGCACGGAAGCTGTGCTGTTAAGGTCGGAAAGATAGCGCTCAAATCCCGGAAAGCCAAGCATTTCTCCGTTCTCGTTCATGGCTTCGATCACGCCGTCGGTGTAGAGAACAAAACGGTCAGCAGGGTGAATCGGGATCAACACCTGAAGATACGCTTCATCCTTATTGATCCCTAACGGAAGAGAAGAGCAAAGGATTGGCGTCACCTGCCCGCCGCGCAGTAAGTAAGGTGCCACATGGCCTGCGCTAGCATATTCGAGAGTGCTTTTGCACTGGTCAAAAATGCCGATGCCCAAGGTTACAAACATATCTCCTTGCAGGGTTTCCACCACTGCGTGGTTTAAACGTCTGAGTACTTCGCTAGCTGAGCCACCTCGGTGCACCTCCGTCCGGAAGAGAACCAACACGGCTGACATCACCAACGCAGCAGGCATCCCGTGGCCTGATACATCGCCGGCGATCACGGCGAACTGATCCTCTTTTAAGCGGACAATATCATACAGATCACCGCCCACTTCCTTGGTGGGTTGGCATATCGCCGCAATCTGGTACTCTCCGATCTGGTCGGATGAAGGAGGCAACAATTTTTGTTGCACCTGGTACGCCAGTTGCATTTCCCGTTGGACCACTAGGTAGTCTTGAGAGATATGATCTTGTAATTGATTAAAGGCTACTCCTAATTGTCCCACTTCATCTTGCGATATGATGGGCATCCGGCGGTTTAGCCACACCCCATCGCCTTCTAGTAGAGAGAGCAGACCTTGAATAAGCAATCGAAGTTCATCCTGGAATTGCCAAGCAAGCAACAGGAAGAGAAAAAGCCCGAAAGCTAAAGTTGACCCGGCGACGGAAAACATGACCCAAGGGTTGACGGGTAGTTCTGAAGAAATCATTCTTAGCACGTACAACGAGGGACTAAGGATTGTGATTAGCATCAAACTGGTAAAGGAAATGGTTAAGTACGTTAAAAAAGTGGTTCGGGGGAATTCCCACATCCTCTCGCTGGGTAAAGCCAAAATATAAGGCCTCAATAACTGGCGTATTAAGGTATAGAACAGAATAGCCAAGATTAGAGAGAGCGTCTGCTCAAACAAAACTGCCTGTGCTAACTCTCTGAGATTAGCGCGCAGTGATGCTCCTGTCATTACCGCCTCGAGGATGTGATAAAGCAAAGATGCGATAAATCCGAAAATCAGCATGGCCCAAAAAACCTCGGAGGGGAAGCGACTCAGGCGCTGCCAGACTGCGCTTACAACAGCATGTTCCTGTATTTGCTGAAAATAGCGGCGAACGATGCGCAAACGGAGGAACGTAAAGATTTGAAATATGGATACCCCACTAATGGCTTGCGCAAATAACGCTCCAAAGTTATATTGTCTAAGCTCCTGTATAGTAGACCCTTCGATATAAACATTATCCAGTGTAATAATAGACACACCAAACAGTGTTACCCCCAAATATAGCCGGAAGAACTGCCCCATCAAGCGCCTGCTCAAATCTCTCATGTTTGTTACTCCTCAATAGGGTTATAAATTCGACTATAATAATCGAAATCCTTCCTTATGGAATATTATGATTTTCATGATACCTTCTAAATATTTTGTAAGGTTTCTGTAAGGCCTAAATGGTACAGTATTGGGAGTAGGTTTAATTTAGTTAAGGAGTTTAGCAAGCTGGAAGCAGTATAGAGTATCAAAAAAGGAGGTATCAATAATAATGAATTCAATTTTGCGTATGAATACAGCAAACAAGTGTCACAGATTCCCTCTTAAGAACCAAACGATTGTTATGCCGTTAGGAGGAATGCTATAAAGTTGGTTCAAGGAAACCCTTGTCCCAACTGCCTCGGCGAATGCCGAGAGTCTATGCCAAGAGTCTATATATGAAAGAGGAGGATAGCTTGAGAATGCCTAAAATTAGCAAAGTAACTACAATTCTGGTCGGTATGATGATGATTACTTTTTTATTGTGTTATAGTAGTCAAGTTCAAGCAGATTGGGACGATCCTATTAAGGACGGGGATTATACTTACACTGTAACTGATGGCAAAGCCCAAATTACGATGTTCAGTTCATATGCTACGGGAGATGTTACAATACCCAGTACATTAGGTGGAGCTCCTGTAACAAGTATTGGCATCTGGGCCTTTTACATTTGCAAAGACTTAACAAGCATTACCATTCCGCAAGGAGTAACAAGTATCGGTGATAATGCTTTTCAGTATTGCACAAGCTTAACTACTATTACCATTCCGGAAAGTGTAACAAAAATCGGTTGCAATGCTTTAAAATATTGCGATAGCTTAAATACTATTAGATTTAACTCGGCAACAACAACAATATATGATAGTGCAGGCACAATTCCAGCCGCAACAAAGATTATAGGATATGCCTCATCTAGCGCAAAAGATTACGCTACAAAATATTACCGGAAGTTCGAAGTTATAGACACAACAAATACCCTGCAAAGTATAGCCATAACTAACCCAGCCACCAAACTAAGATATACAGTAGGTGATGCGCTGGATATAACAGGATTAGTAGTAACTGGAACTTACAGCGTTGGTAGCCCTAAGCCTGAAAGTATAACGGCTGCGAATGTAACGGGCTTCAACAGCGCAGTAGCAGCAACAGACCAGGTTCTGACTATCACCGTAAGTGGTAAGACTGTAACTTACAAAGTGCAGATATTAGCCGCAACACAGGACAAGGATTATGAATACACTGTAACAGGTGGTGAAGCTCAAATTAAGAAGTACATAGGAGCTCAAGGAGCTGTTACAATACCAAGTACACTAGGTGGAGCAACGGTAACAAGTATCGGTGACTGGGCTTTTGATAGCAGCACAGACATAACTAGTATTAGCCTTCCAGAAGGAGTAATAAGTATCGGTACTGGGGCTTTTTCCGATTGCACAGACTTAACTAGTATTAGATTTAACTCGGCATCAACAGAAATATATGATAGTCCAGAAACGATACCAGCCACAACAAAGATTATAGGATATGACCCATCTACCGCAAAAGAATACGCCACAAAATATAACAGAATGTTCGAAGGTATAGGCACAACAAATACCCTGCAAAGTATAGCCATAACTACTCCAGCCACCAAACTTAGCTATACAGTAGGTGATACGCTTGATATAAGCGGATTAGTAGTGACCGGAACTTACAGCGCTAGTAGCCCTAAGCGTGAGAGCATAACTGCGTCGAATGTAACGGGTTTCAACAGCGCTGTAGCAGCGACAGACCAGGTACTTACTATCACAGTAAGCGGTAAGACTGTCACTTACAAAGTGCAGATAGTAGCCTCAACACAGGACAAGGATTATGAATACACTATAACAGGTGGAAAAACCCAAATTACGAATTACACAGGGTCTGGAGGAGTTGTTACAATACCAAGTACATTAGGCGGATTTCCAGTAACAAGTATTGGCACCACTGCTTTTCGTAGATGCACAGACTTAACTAGTATTAGCATACCGGAAGGAGTAACAAGTATCGGTACCAGTGCTTTTGCCTATTGTTCAGGACTAACAACTATTAGCATACCGCAAGAAGTAAAAAATATCGGTCTCACTGCTTTTTATTATTGCACAGGCTTAACTAGTATTAGATTTAACTCTGCAATAACAACAATATACGATAGTCCAGATACAATTCCAGCCGTAACAAAGATTATAGGCTATGCCTCATCTACCGCAAAAGATTACGCCACAAAATATGACAGAACGTTCGAAGGTATTGACACAACAAATACCTTGCAAAGTATCGCCATAACTAACCCAGCCACCAAACTTAGATATAAAGTAGGGGATACGCTGGATATAAGCGGATTAGTAATAACTGGAACCTATAGCACTGGTAGCCCTAAGGCTGAGAGCATAACTGTCGCGAATGTAACCGGTTTCAACAGTGCCGTAGTAGCAACAGACCAGGTTCTGACGATCACCGTAAGTGGTAAAACTGTCACTTACAGAGTGCAGATAGTAGCCGCCCCGATAACCCCCGATACTAGCGGAATGATCGAAATGAAAACTGCCACACCTACAGTCGGGCCAAGTAAAGTATGGACAATTAAACTAAACGGTCTGGTATATGAAGATCAGCTCATGGATAAGATTTATATAACCAACTCGCAAGGGTATAGACAAATGCTACTAGCCTTTACGGTTACATTGGAGAATGGACTTTCTAGAATAGAAGTTAAACCAGCTAAAAATTATACACCAGATGATTATATACTATGGGTAAGAGACATTGAGTCCTTAGGAAGAATCAAAATCAAAAATCAAGTATATCTAAAGTTTACAGTTGGAGAAGCAATGCCAACTTATATGGTAACTGCTGGAGATTTTTTGGGCAAAAAATATGTAACTGTAACCTTAAATACGGAAAATGACACCCAATACGCGGTAAATGTTGAGGGCATTGAACTAACATATTCGGAAGCAAAAGATGCTTTCGTTGGAATACTTGATACTAACAAAGCCGCAACTGAATTAACAACTGTTGTTAGCAAGAAATAGTTTTCACGTGCCTATGGGTCGTACCCTCCCTAAATTCGACAAATGTAACGCAGCAGCGAAGCAGGTCTGCAGCACAATACTAATAATCTAAGGAGGTGTAAGCTTTGGTTAAAACAACAAAACCAATGGTCCAACTCACACCAGAATTAGAAAAATTCAAGTATGAAGTCGCTCAAGAGATTGGGATTGCTAACCGAAAGCATAAAAGTTTTCCCAATTCGTCACAACAATAATCTATTTATCAGAAAATAGGTCAAGTCGGTGTGGACACCAACTTGACCCATTTTCATTATTGATTGCGGTCATAGGCACCCCAAAAAATTATCTCCAATCCAAGCCCGGGACGCAGTGTGACACAGCGCGACGTCTTTACGTAAGCAGCTTAGCAAACTCCGTGAAAGCGACCTCAGACACGGGGCAGTGCCCATGGACGGGCACTGCCGCCAATGCGCCAAGACGATAAGCGGACGAGCTTATCGCCACACTGCAACTCATTACGCATACTCCTGCAGTGTGGATTGGTGCATTTGGCACGATAGTCTCCTGTGACGAAAGCATCAAGTGGAGGGTTTCGCCGAAAGTGCACGGCTATTAACGAATACTATTGCACTGAGGATGAGTATCGCCGTAGGCGGGTTCTCAAAAGAATACTATCGCCGAAGGATGTACCCCGTTCTCCATAGTAGGAGCTTACACGGTATGTCCCGTCACTGAATTAGAGCGATGTCCAAGACGATAAGCGGACGAGCTTATCGCCACACTGCATTCTCATTACGCATACTCCTGCAGTGTGGATTAGGACAAGTGTCCCTGGAGCCCACGAAAACACTGTTTTCGCACGGATTACCCTTCTTGCAGACACTGTCTTCGCACGTATTAACCTTCTTGCAGGATGGCGGGAAGGGACCGTCGTAAGCACTGAGCGCTGTGTCACACAAGTCCCTCTACTGCAAATAACGCTCATAGTCTTCACGATCAATTCCCGGATGTAAGCTAATCGCTAAGGCACCAGCAATAATTTTAGCAGATGTTTTTATAAGGTCATCGATTTCTTTTGGTGTAACCATTAGGTTTCCTTGGAACGGGGAAAGCACGTCGTCAATAATTTTACTAAATGTTTCGGGTTTTATACCTTTATAAAGTTTATATAACGATGGGCTGGTTACGAATTGCTGAAAAACACCTTCAACTACATCATGGGCAATCATGGATGCATTGACAACAGTGGGGAGCCCAATGGCAATCACTTTACAGCCAACTGTTTCTTCGTTAATGCCAGCTCTTGGATTTCCCACACCCGAACCTGGATGTATGCCAGTATCAGCCAGTTGAAGGCTTGTCCCAACACGTTCAAGTGAGCCGGCCGCAAGGGCATCAATGGCAATAACTAAATCTGGTTTGACGTGTTCGACGATACCACGGATAATTTCAGCAGTTTCAATTCCTGTGATCCCTAAAACGCCTGGGGCAATAGCGCTAATTTTGCGCATCTGACCTTGTAATTCATTCGGTGTTAATTGAAAGAGATGGCGGGTAACCATTGTTTTATTGATGACTTGAGGACCCAAGGCATCGGGTGTAGCATTCCAGTTACCTAAACCAATGATTAAAATGCTGGCATCTTCTTTCAGATTCATTAGTTCAATCAATTTGTCTGCAAGTATGTGGGTAATGTCTTCATGGATGACATAATTATTAGTTCGGATTTCTGGAGCGTCAATGGTTATGTAATGTCCTTTGGGTTTACTGATTGCCTCGGATCCTTCATCAGTCTGAACGGTAATGACGGTTACTTTAGCATGTTCGAATTCTTGTTCATCCATTAGGACGCCGGGAATTTCTTCCCCGCTTTCCCCACGCAGGAGTTGATGGGCTTCAACTGCTAAATCAAGCTGCACATTGAGGTGGCGATATAGTTCTGATTTTTTCATGTTAGCTACTCCTTCTAAATAGATTTAAAAAAAGTCACTGGGGCTAATAAGCTCCAGTGATAAGAGAGGAAAAACAAAAGGAAGAGTTGGATGGGGGAAGGGCATTCGATGATTCATATTATGTTCATCGGTTGCAAGATTAGTATGAGCAGAAACAAAAATGATATACTGGAAAAACCTGGGGGTGATTTTTTTCTGACTTCTGACTGTGGTATACTTTTTAAATATAAGATGACAATCATACAATAATTGTGCTGTAAAGCATAATGAGCTCTGCTATAATAAACATGGAGGGTTTATGCGGATTATTGCTGGTGAGATGCGTGGCCGTCAATTAAAGACGGTAGATGGAATGCAGACGCGCCCGACCTCGGATAAAGTTAAGGGTGCTATTTTTAATGTCTTAGGGGATAAGGTCTTGGATGCGCGCGTATTAGACCTTTTTGCTGGAACTGGAAACTTAGCGATCGAAGCTCTTTCTCGTGGTTCGCATCATGCAGTGCTGGTCGAAAAGAGCCGTGACGCACATGGGGTGATTCGGAACAATATCGAACAAATTGGAGTGGGTCATAAGACCAAACTTCTATTGTTGGACGCTTTTAAGTACATAAACAGATACCCCAATGAAGTTTTTGACCTTATTTTTCTAGATCCTCCTTATCGTGAGGGACTTGTTTTAAAGGTTATCTTGGCTTTAAAGGAACACTCTAGTTTATCACCAGACGGCGTTATCGTCGCTGAAACAGCTAAGGACGAGCAACTAGAGGGTGATATTTATCCGTTCGAAATTCGCAAAACAGGGGAATATGGTGATACTAAAGTGTGGTATTTACAGAGGATGGATGTATGAGAGGGGGAGGATATAAGTGGAAAATGATATTGCGAGTTTGCTTAATGAAGTGGAAGAAATTATTGATCATGGGACTAAGATCCCGATGACTGGTAAAGTTTTGGTTGATGACACTGTGATCTTTGAGTTACTGGATCGTGTACGTGCAGCCATGCCTGAGGAGATAACCAATGCTAAATGGGTTTTGAAAGAACGGCAACGAATTTTGGATGAAGCACAGGTGGAAGCTCAGAAACTCATGGAGCGAGGAAGAACATACGTTGATAAGATGGCAGTAGAAAATGAAGTGGTTAAGCAGGCCCAGATTTATGGAGAAGACATTGTCAGGCAGGCGCAAACATTCGCTCATGATGTAAAGATCGGGGCCGTCCAATATGCTGATGAAATGCTTCAGCATGTTGAAAAGAATTTGTTCGAAACGCTTCAAGCCCTCCGTAAGAATCGGGAGGAATTAAAGGGGTTAGCCAAAGAAGATCGTGAAAGATCAGGTAAGTCTGAAAACGAGAAGAACGAGTAAATTTATCCAAGTCGTAAGACTCCCACTTCAAGTGGGAGTGATACACCTTATTCTGCTTCGGTGACGATAGTCTCCGGTGACGATAGTGTCCGGTGGACAGTATCGCCGATAGCGCACGGCTATCAACGAATACTAAGCGCTGTGGATTAGTATCGCCGAGCCGCCTTTCCCAATAGAAACACTTGGCGGCGAAGGAGGTAGAGTCCATCCTACGGCGCGAAAGTATTCGTCTGTAGATCTGCGCCTTCGGCGTTAGCCTCCACCGGAGACTAACGTCACTGGAGACTAACGTCACCGAAGACTCGATGTTCAACTTTAGTTGAACGAGTTCACTAGAGGCTAACAGTTATAGAAAACTTGGCTAGCGCCCGAAGACACTGTCTTCGCACGAGTTAGCTTTCAGGCGCTGGCATAAATTTTCCATTCATCAGTGGTGCCGCGCAGCGGTATGGAGGTCTGACTAGTACAAAAGAGACTTCTACTTAACGAGCACCTCGCTCCCATTTGATGTATATTTAAAAGAGAAATAACAAAAAACAGTGCGTCAAATGGCGATAAATTGACATACTGTTTTTTCCTTTATAATAAATTTTTATGACCTGGGTTGTTGTACCAAGGCGAGTATGAATAGAAAAATCATCATACCGATAAACACAAAGGAGCTTGCTTGCCAAGTATTCCAGAAAAGAGCTGATGTATATGGGACTTGAATTACAAGCGTCGAAGTGGGCACCTTCGCAACAAGGAGGAAAAGTTGGCTTAGTCCAAGGGCGATAATTCCTTGAAGTATTCGAGCAACCACGAACGGAAAGAAACGCAAATCGGTTTCGCTAATAAAACCAGCCACTTGCGCAAATACGGAAAGACCACTCCAACCCATAAGGAGGGCAAGAAGTGCCACTTGATGATTAAGTCCAGAAACAGCTTGGATTGTTCCTTGACATCCTAATGTCATCTCAAAAAGACCATTGAAAAAAGTGTGTAAAATCGGAAGAGGTACTATCTTTATAAAGATGTGGATCAGGGTCGCTAAAAATGCAGTGACATGCCAGATATTTAATAGTTGGAGAATCACAGAAAAAAAGGCCATGAAACCTGCTACCATAAGTACGGTGGTTATACTTTGTTTGATGGCATCACTAAGGATTCGCCCAAAAGGGCGGGTGTCTTTGGCTTGAGCGACTTTCATTTCTTGCCAAGCCCGTTTAAACGAAGGTAAACGGACTGAGTGTTGGGGAGAAGGTGTAACACGGTAAAAACGAAAGAGGAAACCAACCAACAAATTGGCGAGATAAATAGAACTTGAAAGGATTATACCGAGTGAAGGTTTACCTAACATGCCAGAGGCGACAGCACCAAACATAAATCCAGGACTGGGGTTATTGGTAAAAGCTAAAAGACGTTCCCCTTCAACACGTGTAATCTCTCCAGCTTGACGAAGTCGGGCGGTAAGTACTGCACCCATAGGAAAGCCGGACGTGTAGCCCATAGCCACAACAAAGGCGCCTTTGCCGGGAAGGCGAAAAACCGGACGCATGAACGATTCCAGAAGAACTCCGAGGAAATGAACAAATCCTGCCGCCATTAGGAGCTCGGAAAGAATAAAGAAGGGGAGCAAAGCGGGGAGGACAAAACGCCACCATAAGGCTAACCCTCCACCTGCAGAGCTAAGAACTTCCTGCGGATAGATAAACATGCCGAGGGCCAGGAGACTTAAGGCAAAGACCTGGGCAACGGAGGACATATACTAATCACCTTCCTTCGTAATTTATATGGAAGAATGCTTGGACCTAGAAGTTGTGGTGGGGAGGAAAAATATAATGACCCAAAAGACTGAAGAGTCACGTCTATTGAAAGTATGGAATTAGCTAACTGAAATCAAGAGGATAATCTAGTTTGGATTGAAAGAAATGGAAATTTCGTGTTACAGTTAGAAAATAATTAGAAACAAGAGTGAAAAATCGATGTATTCGGGAACACTATAGTCATTAATACTAAAATAATTATGAGAATGGTTATAAGTAAACTCGTTCAGCTAAAGCTGAACATCGGGGCTTCAGATACGAAAGCCTCCAGTGACGATAGTCTCCGGTACGATAGTCTCCAGTGGAGAGTATCGCCGAAGCCGTGATCCCCATAGGAATACTTACCGGCGAAGGATAGAGTATCGCCGAAGCGCACGGCCCTTAACGAATACGATCGCGCTGAGGATTGGTTTCGCCGAAGCCGCCTATCCCAAAAGGAACACTTCGCGGCGAAGGATGGATTCTACCCCACCTGAAGTGGAGACCGGGGGAACGCCCACTTATAGAAGTGGGCGTCTCGCCGTTAGATAAAGGGGCGTAATTGAATGAAAATTCTTGTTCTTAACTGTGGAAGCTCTTCACTTAAATATCAGGTTATTGACATGGACACTAGGAATCCTATCTCTAAAGGATTGGTAGAACGCATTGCGCTTCAGGGTTCTGTACTTACGCATGGTACAGCTTCACGAAAAAAAGAGGTTATTAAGACAGAGATTAAGAATCATACCCAAGCGATTGAGCTTGTGCTCAAGCAATTGGTGGCTCCTGAATATAGAGCCCTAAAAGATTTAGATGAGATTTATGCCATAGGGCATCGTGTCGTTCACGGGGGGGAGAAATTTGCAAAATCCGTCATAATTGATGCTTCGGTCATGAAAGCTCTTAAGGAGTGTATTGATCTTGCTCCGCTTCACAATCCTCCCAATATCGCCGGAATTGTAGCTTGTCAGAAAATGATGCCTGGGATTTCTCAAGTGGCTGTCTTTGATACGGCTTTTCATCAAACGATGCGCCCTTTTAGTTATATCTATGGGTTACCTTATGAGTATTATGAAAAATACTCAATAAGAAAATATGGTTTCCATGGGACATCCCACAAGTATGTCAGTCAACGTGCCGCTGTCCTTCTCAAAAGACCACTTGCTGAGCTGAAACTTATTAGTTGCCACTTAGGTAATGGTTCCTCGATTGCGGCCATCCGTGGGGGGAGGTCTATTGATACTTCAATGGGCTTTACTCCGTTGGATGGACTTATGATGGGAACGCGTTCAGGAGCCTTGGATCCAGCGATTGTTACTTATATTATGGATAAAGAAAAATTTAATGTTGATCAAATGAATGATTTTCTTAATTATAAATGTGGCGCTTTAGGGGTTTCTGGGATAAGCAGTGACTTTAGGGACATCGAATTGGCGGCTGAGCAAGGAAATAATCGCGCACAGCTAGCATTAGATATTTTCGAGCATGACGTCAAGCAATACATTGGCGCTTATGCTGCCATGATGGGTGGAGTGGATGCTTTGATATTTACGGCGGGCGTTGGTGAAAACGCACCGAGTATGCGGGAAGCTATTTGTAAAGATATGGGCTTCCTTGGCATACACCTCGATTTGGAGAAAAACAAGGTCCGAGGCGAAGAAGTGGATGTTTCCGAAATAAATTCACGATGTCCGGTTCTAGTAATCCCGACAAATGAGGAATTGATGATTGCGCTAGATACGCTTGAGTTAACGCGCTGAGGGGAGGAAGTTTCTTAGCACGATCGCACACGTTTCATTGCTATTCGCTTGTCGCTAACTAAAACGCAAACCTCTGGGTTTCTCTGCATGTAAACCAATGCGTTTCTTAACGCCATATCGTCTGCGCTCATTGACGCAATTCCACTCTCCGTGCTCCCTAAGCTAAGAAACTTCCTCAAGCCTGGGTCGACGGGGGGGGAGGAAGTGTCTGAATCTTGAAAGTGTATTAGGGTATTATAAAGTGTTTCCCTTGACAAAGAAAAATGTGCCAACTATAATAATGAATGTGTATTGAGGTGGATAATATGAAAGTGAATGTAGCTCAGGTTCGTTACAGCGAAGGTGAAAGTGTCCTTTTTGAGTTAGTGGGGGAATTTTCCTCCTTTGATTTGGGAACAGAAGCTCTCTCATTTGAAGCACCGGTACATGTTCAACTTCAGGTGAACAAGACAAACAGAGCGATGCTGGTTTATGGAAACATTCAAACGGAACTTAAGGTGACTTGTGGGCGCTGTCTGGAAACGTACACATATCCATTTATTTGTTCCTTCCAAGACGAATGGGTTTTTCGTGCGCAGGCAACAGAAGACCAGTTAGAAACAGCACTCCTGTTGGACAAAGATGAGGTTGATATCAAGGAACGCATTTTTGAACAAATTATGTTAGCGTTACCCATGAAGTTTATTTGTTCGCCCGAGTGTCAGGGGTTATGTCCAATCTGTGGCGCAAATCGTAACCTGAACCCGTGTCATTGCGGGGAGGATGACATTAACCCTCGGTTTGCAAAGTTAGGTAAGTGGAAATCCAATGACTAATAAATTAGAGAACCTAAAGGGGGTGTAATTTTATGGGTGTTCCGCAACATCGCCAATCAAAATCCAGAGTACGTAAACGTCGGGCTATGTGGAAACTAACTGCACCAAACCACATCGAATGCCCCCAATGCCATAAACCAAAAATGCCGCATTATATATGCCCTAGTTGTGGGTATTATAATTCTAAGGTAATTATTGCTGTCGGAGAATAAGGTTTAGTACTCAAAAACAAAGAACTCTTTTATAGGAGTTCTTTGTTTTTATATTCTAAAATGTAAATGTAGGGGCACAATACATCGTGCCCGATAATCAATATTTCTTCAACAATCGACAGGATTATTTCTTGATTAGAGAACAGAGATAGTTTATAATTGTGACCAGGTCATAATTTCGAAGCACAAATTACGAAGCATGAAGCATGATGTTCGAGGCGCGAAGCGAACAAAGTTCGCAGAACGATCAATTTCTAGAAGTTCAATTCGTAATTCGATTCGTAGAATCGAATTCCCATTTCGGACATCGAGCATCGAGCATCGTGCCTCGAAATGGAGTCTCGAATTGGCAAGTTAGGTAAGAATGGTGATATTAATGGGCCGAAAAAGCAAAGAAGAACGCCGCAAGGTATTAGGCGAAGAGCTTTCCAAACATCCGTTTTTTACCGATGATGAGCTTGCGGAAAGGTTTAAGGTGAGCGTCTCAACCATACGTTTAGATCGTGGAGAATTAGGGATTCCTGAACTCCGGGAACGAACCCGGGCAGTAGCACAGGAAGCGTACTTAACGTTAAAGTCATTAGATGACCAAGAAGTGATAGGGGAACTGCTAGAACTTGTAGTTGGTGAAAGAGCCTGTTCAAAGTTGAAGATTGATGAGAGTATGGTTTTGGCCAAGGCAAGAGTTGCTCGTGGGCATTATTTATTTGCCCAGGCAAATTCCCTAGCCATTGCCTTAGTAGATGCGCCTATGGCTTTGACTGGAAGTGTCGAATTGAAATTCATACGGCCAGTTCAGTTGGGTGAGGTTGTAGTGGCTGTGGGAACAGTACTCAATAGAAAGAGAAATAAATATACGGTCCAAATATCTGTACAAGTTGGTACTGAGGAAGTGCTACTTGGGAATTGGGTAATATTTGCAATAGAACGTTCGGACGTACGGGAAACGGAGAGAGAATAGATGAGAATTGCTGTAGATGCCATGGGTGGGGATTATGCTCCAGAAGAGATAATCAAAGGAACGCTAATGGCCGCAGAAAAATGGCCTGATTTGCAACTTATCCTTGTAGGGCAACAAGCGCAGATTCTGCCTTTTTTCACGGGCACAAAACCTAGTAATATATCACTTATTGAAGCGTCCGAGCTGATAGGGATGGATGAACACCCAGCGAATGCTGTTCGTAAGAAGAAGGATGCCTCGATTGTGGTTGCCACTAGATTAGTTAAGCTTGGCGAGGCTGATGCCGTGGTGAGTGCAGGTAGCACCGGTGCTCAAATGGCCTCTGCCTTGTTGGGATTAAGAAGAATCAAGGGAATTGAGCGACCGGCTATTGGGACAATCCTGCCAACTGCGGAGGGGGGGAAACTCATTCTCGATGTAGGAGCTAATTTAGACGCGTCACCAGAGCACCTTTGTCAATATGCCCTGATGGGTAGCATTTACGCAGAAAAAATCTTACGAATTCCAGATCCGCGCGTTGGGTTACTAAACATAGGAAGTGAAGAAGGAAAAGGAAATGAACTGACTCAGAAAACCTATCCTTTGCTCAAAGAAACACCGATTAATTTTATTGGGAATATAGAGGGCCGGGATGTACCCTATGGGCGTGCTGATGTAGTCGTTTGTGAGGGCTTTGTAGGAAATGTATTACTTAAGACGGCTGAAGGGCTGGCCGGGGTATTTGTTCAGGTGATTAAGGAAAGAATTACTACAACCACGATCCGTAAGCTAGGCGCGATGGCTGTAAAACCGGGTTTAAAAGAGTTCGCTCAGATGATGGACTATGCTGAGTATGGCGGAGCTCCTTTGCTTGGTGTCAATGGGATCAGCATTATCTGCCATGGGAGTTCGAAAGCGAAGGCGATCTTTAATGCCATTCGAGTGGCCCAGGAATGTGTTCAAGTGCGTTTGATTGAACAGATTCAAGAAGATCTCCCGAGAAAAGTATGATTGTTAGCGAGTGAATAATGAGAAAAGAGGACATGCGACGATGTTTAGTGTTGGAATTGTGGGAATGGGGTCATATGTTCCGGAAAATGTTATAACCAACTTAGATTTAGAAAAAATGGTTGATACAAACGATCAGTGGATTACTTCACGCACAGGGATCAGGAAACGGCATATTGCTCCTAAAGACATGCCTGTTTCGGAACTGTGTTACCGAGCGGGATTGAGAGCATTAGAGAACGCTCAGATTGCTCCTGAAGAGGTTGACCTAATTATCGTTGCGACGATGACACCTGACTATGCATTTCCAGCGACTGCCTGTATCGTTGCCGATCGGTTAGGGGCAAAAAAGGCGGCGGCTTTTGATCTGGAGGCAGCATGTACTGGATTTATCTTTGCGGTGGCGACGGCCAGCCAGTTTGTTGCCACGGGTATGTATAAGACAGTGCTAGTCATTGGCGGGGAAACGATGAGCAAAATTCTTAACTGGGAAGACCGTTCAACGTGTATTCTCTTTGGTGATGGTGCGGGGGCAGCGGTTTTACAACCAGTTGAAAAGGGATTTGGCTTTTTGAGTTTCGAATTAGGTTCAGACGGTTCCGGAGGTAAATTACTCAGTCAACCAGCCGGGGGGTCGAAGTGCCCGGCGAGTCTGGAAACAGTTGAGAAAAACTTACATACCCTTCAGATGCAGGGCAGAGACGTTTATAAATTCGCCGTCCGGAATATGGTAGACGTTTCGGTGAATGTCTTGGAGAAGGCAGGTTTAGGGAAAGACGATGTGGACCTTTTTATCCCCCATCAAGCCAATATACGGATTATTGATGCAGCGGTAAAGCGCCTGGGAATTTCCCCAGATAAAGTGATTATGAATTTAGACAAGTATGGTAATATGTCCGCCGCGTCTATTCCCGTGGCCTTAGATGAGTCATTTAAAGAGGGACGCATTGCAGAGGGAGATAGGATAGTTATGGTTGGATTTGGCGCAGGATTGACTTGGGGAGCGTGTGTTTTGAAATGGACGAAAGTAGGGCTAAAAGCATGATAAAAACAAAGATATGTGAACTTATCGGGATTGAATACCCGATTTTTCAAGGTGGAATGGCTTGGGTTGCAACTGGAGAATTAGTCGCAGCCGTTTCGGAAAGCGGGGGATTAGGTATTATTGGTTCTGGACAGGCCCCCGCGGACTGGTTGCGTCGGGAAATTCGAAAAGTGAAAGCCATTACGAAAAAGCCGTTTGGAGTCAATGTCATGCTGATGTCCCCGTTTGTGGATGAAGTCATGCAGGTGATTTTAGAAGAGCGTGTCCCAGTGATTACGACGGGTGCAGGGAATCCTGGAAAGTATGTGCCAATGCTTAAAGAAGTCGGGACGAAGGTTATTCCAGTGGTTGCCTCTGTTGCGTTGGCTAAACGACTAGAGAAGGCAGGGGTTGATGCGCTAATTGCTGAAGGAATGGAGTCAGGGGGACATATCGGAGAAATTGGAACCTTCCCTCTAGTTCCCCAGGTGGTCGATGCTGTGAAAATCCCGGTCATTGCAGCAGGTGGTATCGTGGATGGTAGAGGCTTGGTGGCGGCGTTAGCCCTCGGAGCTGAGGGAGTTCAAATGGGGACACGCTTTATGTGTGCAGAAGAATGCACTATTTCACCCGTCATCAAAGATAGAATTATTAAAGCTAAGGACCGTGCTACGGTTATTACGGGACAGTCGACGGGTCATCCGGTTCGTTGCTTAGATAATCGCTTCACCCGTGAATTTGCGAAACATGAACGGGAAGGGATGGCGGTCGCGGAAATTGAGAAACTGGGCGTGGGGAGATTGCGATTAGCTTTTGTAGATGGGGATGTTGAGAATGGTTCTGTTATGGCGGGTCAAATTGCGGGAGCAGTTAAACGTGTTGAACCTGCAGCGGATATTATTCAGGATATCATGCAGTCCGCAGAACGAGAATTTCAGCGTCTTGCGGCGCGGTTTGGGGAGAGGAGTGTCTAGCTTTGGGTAAGCTGGCCTTTATTTTCCCAGGACAAGGATCTCAGTATGTCGGTATGGGAAAAGAATTATTTCTGACTCCTAGTGGAGGGAGAGTACAGCAGACTGCTCGCGAGGTTTTTGGTGGTGAGTTTATCAGGTTGTTGTCGGAGGGCCCGGAAGAAGAACTTCGACAGACGGCTAACACACAACCAGCAATATTACTTGTTAGTGTAGCGGCCTGGCAGCATCTTTCTGAGGCGGGGATTGAACCAGATTATGTTGCTGGGCACAGCCTCGGCGAGTATTCGGCGCATGTAGCAGCCGGTAGTCTGGACTTGGCAGAAGCACTGCGTGTGGTTAGAAAGCGTGGAGAACTGATGCAAGCTGCCGTTCCGGACGGCGGGGGGATGGCCGCCATTATGGGGCTCGCTGTTGATCAGGTGGAAGAAGCTTGCCATCGAGCAGCAGAGCATGGCGTGGTCGCACCTGCGAATTACAATTGTCCGGGACAAGTAGTTATTTCCGGAGAAGTTTTGGCCGTAGCCCATGCTATAGAAATTGCTAAGGAGTTGGGGGCCAAACGGGCGATACCGCTCGTAGTGAGCGGACCTTTTCACTCTCCTTTAATGGAGACAGCGGGGGAAAAACTACGACCGGTTTTGGAGAACGTGACCTGGAAAACTCCACATTGTCCGGTTATTGCGAATATTGATGCCGCCGAGGTCATCTCTCCAGGACGTACAGTGAGTACGTTGGTTAAGCAAGTTAGCAGTGCGGTTCGCTGGGAGCAATCCGTTCGTCATCTCCTTGACTTAGGGGTCGATACCTTCATAGAGTGTGGTCCTGGTAAAGTCCTGACAGGTTTGGTGAAAAAAATAGCTCCTAGCGTCAATCTCTTACGAGTAGAAGATATGGATTCTTTAGAAAAGTCACTTGCATATTTGAAGGAGAGTCGTTAAAATGGTGCTGAATGATAGCGTGGCTATAGTAACTGGGAGTGGACGTGGGATTGGACGCGCCATTGCTCTGGAGTTGGCGGTAGCAGGTGCGAAAGTTGTTGTCAATTATGCTGGACGTGCCGATAAAGCTGAAGAAACAGTCAAATTAATCCGTGAAGCTGGCGGAGAATGCTTAGCCGTTCAAGCGGATGTGAGTCAGACGGCTGATGTTGACCGATTAATAAAAACAACTTTAGACCATTTTGGCAAGATTAACATTTTGGTCAATAATGCTGGTATTACTCGGGATTTGTTGTTGCTCCGTATGAAGGAAGCGGATTGGGATGCGGTCTTAGCAACAAATCTTAAAGGAGTTTTCCTCTGCACTAAAGCGGTCAGTAAAGGAATGCTTAAACAACGTGCAGGTGTTATTGTTAATATTTCGTCCGTTGTGGGCCTTTCAGGGAATGCTGGACAAGCAAACTATGCGGCAGCAAAAGCTGGGATTATCGGATTTTCTAAATCCATTGCCAAGGAATTCGCCTCGCGGGGAATTCGGGTCAATGTGGTCGCTCCGGGGTATATTTCTACAGATATGACGGAAGCCTTAGCAGAAGGGATGCAAACTGAAGTCTTGCGTGCAATCCCACTCGGTCGTCTAGGAAAGCCCGAGGACGTAGCTAAAGTGGTTCGATTCCTTGTGTCTTCGGAGGCATCTTATATAACAGGACAGACGTTGTGTGTTGATGGAGGTATGGAAATGTAACCTCCGGACTGCGGTCCTCTCGGGCTTTTAGGCCCTGAGGTCTTAGTCTTCAAGTTTTCGGCGAAAGGAGGTGAAGAAGCAGCATGGAAGTTTTCGAGAAAGTGAAAGCCATCGTCGTCGAACAACTTGGGGTAGATGAAGCTGATGTTACCCAGGAGACCTCCTTTGAAGAGCTTAATGCGGATTCTTTGGATATCGTAGAACTAATTATGGCTCTCGAAGAGGCATTCGACTTGGATATTCCGGATGAGGAAGCCGAAAAGATTCGGACGGTCGGGGATGCGGTCATCTACATTAATGAAAACAAATAACCTCAAAAAGGTCCCGTACTCAAATGCGGGACTTTCTTTTAAGAGATCTCCTTTCTCCTTCAAAATTTAGTTGGAGAGGTTTCAGATAGATGCTTAGAGGATTTGCTACTCATACCTAACAATAGCTCATAGAAGGTCGACAGGAGGAACGATTGTGAAAATACCCGAGCTTCGTATTGCCGATTTGGTGGCCAAAATTCCTGTTATTCAAGGAGGTATGGCCGTTAGGATATCCATGGCCCCTCTCGCAGCAGCTGTTGCTGAAGAGGGAGGGATCGGAATAATTGCAGGCAGTGGTTTGCCTGTGGAAGAACTTATTGCAGAAATTCGTGAAGCACGTCGGCGTACGAAGGGAATTATCGGGGTAAACATTATGTTTGCTGTCCGCGAATTTGCGCAACTGGTTCATGCAGCGTTTGATGAGAAGATCGATCTTTTGGTTTCGGGAGCTGGTTTTTCGAGGGACATGTTCACTTGGGGTAAGGAAAAGGGTATTCCGGTCGTACCGATTGTCTCCTCCGCTAAACTCGCTAGGTTATCCGAAAAGCTTGGGGCGGCTGCTGTGATCGTGGAAGGAGTAGAGGCTGGCGGGCATTTAGGTACGGATCGGTCCATACATGATATCCTACCGGAAGTAATCGCAGCGGTTAGTATCCCGGTTATAGGTGCGGGAGGCTTCATCGATGGACAGGATGTCGCAAAGACATTGAAACTTGGGGCAGACGGGGTGCAAATGGGAACTCGGTTTGCGCTTAGTGAAGAGAGCAGTGCAGCTCTCGCTTGGAAAGAGTCCATGCTAAAAGCCAAAGAAGAGGATGTCGTGTTTATTCATAGTCCAGTTGGGATGCTGGCGCGGGGGATAAAGAACCCCTTTACCCAATTGCTTGATGAAAAGGTGGATGTTAAGACGACGAAATGTATGGGTTGTCTCAAGCAGTGTGAGGGGAACTTTTGCATTATTAGTCGCTTAGTCAAGGCTCAACAGGGCGATGTTCAGGAGGGCCTTATCTTTTCAGGGGCTATGGTCCATAAGATTAAAGAAATTCTGTCTGTGCATGAGATTTTTGAGGATATCAAAAATGGAATACTCGGCTTAAAGGAGGAAGAGTGTTGAAACACCGCGCAGTGATTACGGGAATGGGTGTTATCTCTCCCGTAGGAAACCATCTTGATGAATTCTGGAATAATTTACTCGAAGGAAAGTCTGGAATCGGACTCTTAACGCGTTTCGATACATCAGATTTGCCGACTAAGGTTGCGGCTGAAGTCAAATACTTCGAACCAACTGAATGGATTAATAAAAAGGAAAGTAGGCACATGGACCGCTTTGCCCAATTTGCCATCGCAGCAGCAAAGATGGCGGTGCAAGATTCTGGGTTGGATTTTGAAAAAGTGGATAAGGAACGGGCCGGAGCTGTTATGGGCTGTGGAATTGGTGGCGTGATAACGTTTGAGGAACAAAAAGAGATTCTCATGAGTAAGGGGAGCGGTCGGATTACCCCGTTTTTTGTTCCCATGCTGATTAGCAATATGGCTGCAGGACACTTATCCATTGAGTTTGGCTTACAAGGATCAAGTATGACTGTTGCTACAGCCTGTGCTTCTGCCACCAATGCGATTGGAGAAGCGTTGCGGATTATTCAACATGGTGAAGCGGATGTCGTCCTATGCGGGGGAACTGAAGCACCAATTACGGATTTAGCTTTTGCTGGTTTTTGCGCTATGAAGGCGATGTCTACTGAAAAGGAAAACCCAGAACAAGCGTGCCGACCTTTTGATAAACGGCGTAGCGGCTTTGTTATGGGTGAAGGGGCAGGGGTTCTGGTTTTGGAATCCTTGGAACATGCAACGGCTCGGGGCGCACGTATTTATGCCGAATTGGCCGGCTATGGAAGCACTTCAGATGCCTATCATATTACGACACCAGTTCCTGGTGGTGCCGGTGCGGCTCGTGCGATGCGACTTGCCTTAAATGATGCAGGAGTAAGTGCTGAAGACGTAGACTATATCAATGCGCATGGGACCGGTACAGGGCCTAATGATGCAACTGAAACAGCCGCCATTAAAACCGTGTTTGAAAGTCATGCGACAAAGTTGGCGATCAGTTCGACTAAATCTATGACTGGACACTTGACGGGGGCAGCCGGAGCCATCGAAGCGATTATTTGTGCGTTCGCCATTGAGCGGGGAGCAATCCCTCCAACGATAAACTATGGAGAGCCAGATCCGGAATGTGATCTTGACTATGTCCCTAATCTTGCGCGAAAACAAGAAGTGAATGTGGCAATGTCCAATTCATTAGGTTTTGGTGGCCATAATGCCACTATAGTCTTAAAGAAATTTGCTTAAGGCATATGAAAGAAAATAACAGTCAAAGATGCCCTAGATATTTTGCGTCAGACAAGGAGGTATGTTTACCTCATAGCGGGTTCTATTAGGTGAACATGCCGACGTAGTATGACACAAAATAGACGGGCATACTGGCTAGTTATTTTCTTGAATGTGCCGAAGATAAGGAGATCTTAATTTATGGTCGAAAATAGCCGTAATCTTATTAAGACGGAGGGAAGGCCAGGGCGTAAGAAATGTGCCTTGACTTCTCTAAAACAAGAACCTGGACTTAAATTGGCAAAACGATTGGGGCTGGCTTCTTCTCCAAATAGGTTGTTTGTGACGGCCTTGACCCATCCTTCCTACGTGTTTGAAAATCCTCAGTTTGGCAGAGAAAATAATCAACGTCTTGAGTTTTTGGGTGATGCGATTTTGGACTTTGTGATTGCGGAGTATCTGTATTTAAGTTATCCGGATCGTCCAGAAGGAGAGCTTACAAAGATGCGGGCGGCTGTCGTTAATGAAACGATTTTGGCTATCAAGGCACAGGAAATTGAGTTGGGGCATGAGCTTTTATTAGGCAAAGGAGAGCAGGTGTCCGGTGGACGGGAGCGCCCTTCGATCTTAGCAGATGCTTGGGAGGCCGTAATTGGGGCGATATACTTGCAATATGGATTACAAGAAGCCCGAAGGGTAATCTTAGAGTTGCTGAAACCGTCCATTAACGAAGTCGCTGAAGGAAATTATGGAGACTACAAAACCATGTTACAGGAAAAAGCACAACACGAAGAAAAAGAAGTAAACTATCAGATCCTTGTAGAAGAAGGGCCTGATCACAACAAATGCTTTACAGCGGGCGTTTTTCTGCAAGGTAACTTAATGGGCAAAGGTATGGGTCGCACCAAAAAAGAAGCTGAGCAACATGCTGCAAGGCAGGTGTTAGAACATTGGAGGAGGGAGAACGATGGCTAAACCTGAGAAATTCCCAGTATTCTTAAAGGGAATTCATATTCAGGGATTTAAGTCGTTCGCTGATCGGGTTAAATTAGAAATAGGTCGTGGATTAAGCGTAATCGTTGGTCCGAATGGGAGCGGAAAAAGTAATGTCGCCGATGCAGTCCGCTGGGTACTGGGAGAACAAAGTGCTAAGAGCCTCCGTGGGGTTAAAATGGAAGATGTAATTTTCGCTGGGAGCACACAGCGTCGACCCGTCGGCATGGCAGAGGTTTCCCTTATTTTTGATAACTCAACTGGAATTTTTCCGTTGGATTTTCGAGAAATCACGATTACTCGCCGAGTTTATCGCGATGGTGATGGGCAATATTTGATAAATAATACATCCTGCCGGCTCAAAGATATTCTGGAACTATTTATGGATACGGGAGCAGGAAAGGAAGGATTCTCGATCATTGGGCAGGGGCGGGTTGAGGAAATCTTAAACCTAAAATCTGAAGAACGTCGATCGCTGATCGAAGAGGCGGCTGGAATTACCAAATTTCGTTTCAGAAAGCGCGAAGCCTTAAAGCGTCTTGATGCAACAATCTTGAATCTCCAACGTCTTGATGATATATTGCGAGAAATTGAGGGACAACTGATTCCTCTGGCTGCCCAAGCCCAAGTGGCCGAACAGAGCCTTTCGCTCTCTACTGAACAAAGATGCCTGGAAATCCAATTGACTGTTTTAGACATCTCTGAAGGAAAGCAAAAGTTGTCAATAGCTTCCAAGGATTCAGAAATTCTGCAATCCAGTTTGGTAGAGGCTCAAGCAATATTGAGGCTTAAAGAAAGTAAAAATTTAGAAGATAAGGTTTTATTAAAAGAAATTGAGGATGACCTGCAAAGGATGCAGGGAGAGGGGTTTCAAGCAGAGCAGGCAAGCGACGCTTTAAAACATGAGTTAAGTATTCGCAGTGAGCGTTTCAAGTATTATGAGGAGCAAATCGCTAGGTTGACCGATGAAATCGATGTGGATGAGGAAAAATTAAAACATTTGAACACACGGATTAGCGCTCTTGCGGCAAAGCAAGCAGTATTAAAGAATACAGTTAAAGAATCACAGCTCAAGGTCACAGACCAAGAACAGAAACTAATTGTTGTCCGAGAAAATAATCACGCTGAAGAAATTGACCAAATTAAGGCCGACCTTTTTCAGGCCCTGTCAGAGCAAGCCAATTGTGCCAATGAATTGACTGGGGCTCAACATACTCTGGCATCTTTGGACCAACAAGTTCTTCAAGTAATACAAGAGCAAGGGATAAAAGCAAAAGAGCGTTTGGTCTTGGAAGAAACTCGTGAAGCGCAGGATAAAGAACTGGTTCAGATAGAAGGGCAAACCTTAGTTAGAGAAAGAGAAATGTTAAGGCTTCGGACAGAGTTGGATCAGTTAAAAGGGCGTAGACAAGAAAAAAACGTAGAACTTCAAAAACATAAAGCCCTTACAGATCAAGCAAGAGCACGAATGCACGCTTTACGGTCTTTAGAAGATTCTTTAGATGGGTATCAACGTGGGGTGCGCGAGGTCATGTTGGCCAGAAAAAAAGGGATTAGGGAATGTTCTGGTCTCTGTGGGACGGTGGCTGATCTGATCACAGTGAAGGAAGAATATGAACTGGCCTTGGAAACTGCACTTGGAGCCGGGTTACAAAACGTTGTGGCAGAGAATGAAAAGGCTGCAAAAGTAGCTATTGCCTATTTAAAGGTTCATCAATTCGGTCGAGTAACCTTCCTGCCACTTGATATAATTCAAGGGAACCGGATGTCTGTCAGCCAGGCCGTAGAGAGGGATCCCGGATATATAGGGCTTGCAGTCGATCTAGTTACTTATGATTTGTTATACAAACCAGCGATGGAGTTTCTCCTCGGGCGCATTGTCGTTGTCACTGACATGAATGCCGCAACTCGGATCGCCAAAGCATCTGGGTATAGGATACGTATTGTGACTTTAGAGGGGGATCAAGTTCATCCGGGAGGTTCTCTTAGTGGAGGGAGTGTACAGCGCAAAGGCGGAAATTTGCTGGCTCGTTCCCGTGAAATCGATTCCTTGGGTGTTGCGTTAGCACGGCTCGAAAAAGAATTGCTTGAAGAAGAACGGGAATACTTCGAGAGTGATCTTCTTCTGAGGGAGATTCAGGAAAACATAGAGGATTTAAGTCTAAGGCAACGGGAAGATAAAGAACGTCAGGTCATGCTTAGGGCGGTGCACGAGAGTGTGTTGAGTCAGTTGGGGCGGTTAGAGAGCGATTTATTGGGGTTAAGTCTTCGGAACCAAGAAAACATGGCTCAGAAAAACGAACTTGGTCTTCGTTTGGAAAACTTAGCAAACCGTTTGGAAATGGCGGAAAAAACGTCGGTCAATTTGCGTGAAGAGTACACTCGGCGAGAGCTTGAAGCTAAAGTTGCGAATAGCGAGATAGAAGCGCATGGGGAGCAACTGACCCAGGAAAAAATTCGCTTAGCGAAGTGGGAACAAGAATTAAATCAATGCACTGAGCAACTTGGACACGAACGAACGATCTATCGCGAAAATAAATCAAATCTTGATATTAAAAAACAGAATCGGGTTGGCCTTCGAGAAAACTGCCAGGTTGTTGAAACGGAACAAGGAGCGTTGAACCGGCAATTGGAGAAACATTCACTTACCCAACAAGCACAACAATACATCTTGATGCAACGTAGACAAGAGAGAGAGGGTTTATCGGCAAGAATACTTGAACTGGAACAGGAGATATATGCTAAGCGTCAGTCAGAACATGCACTGGAACAACGCCTCCATGCTAATGAACTTCGCGTTGTACGCTTCGAGACGGAATGCCAAGCAGGGGAAACTCGTTTAGTGGAGGAATTTTCTTTAACCTGGGAAGAGGCAATACCTTTTCAGACCGAGGAAGACAGGGCGTTCCTGGGGCGAAGGGTGCAAGCCCTTAAACAACAAATTGACGATTTAGGCCCAATCAATCAAGCAGCTATAGAAGAATTTCCAAAAATGAGCGCAAGGAAGGCGTTTATGTTGGCCCAGCAGGATGATTTAGTCGAAGCGAATCAGACCTTGCGCCAAGTGATTTCCGAACTAGATAAGACAATGAGTGAACGTTTTATCGAAAGCTTTCATGCTGTGAATGGTGCTTTTCAGGAAGTTTTTAAAGAGCTTTTTCGGGGCGGAAATGCCGAACTTCATTTAGTAGACCCAGAACATTTGTTAGACACAGGTGTCGAGATAATTGCTCAGCCCCCCGGCAAAAAGCCACAGCTCCTTTCCCTCTTGTCCGGCGGAGAACGAGCTTTAACGGCCATAGCTATTTTGTTTGCGCTACTGCGGGTTAAACCGAGTCCGTTCTGTATCTTGGATGAGATCGAAGCCTCTCTGGATGATTCCAATGTTCAGAGGTTTGCACAGTATATTCACCGTCTCTCGGATTCAACCCAGTTTGTTGTTATCTCTCACCGTAAAGGAACCATGGAATCTGCCGATGTTTTGTATGGTATTACCATGGAGGAGTGTGGTGTATCGAAGTTGTTATCTGTCCAACTTGATGAGCGACTTGCGTAAGGGACTTGTATCACACAGCGCTCGGTACTTACGACGCAGAGCAAACTAACCGTTCAAGCTCCTGTCTCGGGAACGGGGTTCCAGCCATAAGTGCCAATCCACACTGCAGGAGTATGCGTAATGAGTTGCAGTGTGGCGATAAGCTCGTCCGCTTATCGTCTTGGCGCTATGGCGGCAGCGCACGTCCGTGTGCGCTGCCCCGTATCTGGGGTCGCTTTCACGGAGTTTGCTAGTCTGCTTACGTAAAGACGTCGCGCTTGTGTGACACTGCGTCCCGGGCCTGGAACAGGGGAATTGCCGAGGCACGAATCACGGAAGCAGAGGGACGGTTCCGTTGCTTCCTCGGCGATGAGGGGAGACGGCACATTTCATGTGCACCGTCTTGGGGAAGCGAGGGGGTCTGCTTCTTTCAGCGGGATGAGACACGTCCTAGGCCATTGAAACGGTGGGTGTGATTAATGGTCTAATCTTGTGAGACGGCACATATCGTGTGCATCGTAAAGATGGTACTAGGAAGCAGCTGAACCGTCCCCTTGCTTCCCCCCACTTCTTGGGCTTGGTGCGGAAAAATGTGCAATGTTTGATGCACTATGATATTCTAATCTTGTATTTCAAAATTCGAATCTCGACTATGACTACGAGAGGATGTTAAAAATAGTGGCAGGATTTTTCGCGAAGCTTAAAGAAGGTCTAACCAAAACACGGGAAAATTTCGTGGGTAAAATTGAAGAGGTTTTTACAGGGCGTAAGAAAATAGATGAAGAGTTATATGAAGAATTGGAAGAGGTGCTGATCCGTTCAGACGTCGGAGTCACTACCTCATTCGAATTGGTTGAAAGTTTGCGCAAAGAAGTTAAAAAACGAAAAATATCAGCACCAAGTGAGCTTACTCAGGTCCTCCAAGAATTGATCACGGAGTTACTGGGCGAAGAGGAAACACTTAACTTAGCAAAGCAAGGTCCTAGTATTATTCTCGTTGTTGGGGTAAACGGGGTTGGCAAAACAACGACAATCGGTAAGCTTGCGAACAAGTTAAAAAAGGATGGGAAACGGGTTATCATGGCTGCAGGGGATACCTTTCGGGCAGCGGCAATTGATCAACTTGAGGTTTGGGGAGAACGATCCGGAATAGAGGTTATTAAACAGCGGGAAGGTGCGGATCCTGCAGCTGTCGCTTATGATGCGGTACAAGCCGCAAAGTCCCGAAGCATAGACGTGGTTATCGTGGATACCGCCGGACGCCTCCATAATAAAGTGAACTTAATGGAAGAACTAAGAAAGGTCAAGCGGGTAATTGAACGCGAAATATCGGGGGCACCTCACGAAGTGCTACTCGTGTTGGATGCCACTACGGGACAGAACGCACTCCAACAAGCCAAGCTTTTTCAAGAAGTGGCAGGGGTAACGGGAATTGTCTTAACGAAGCTCGATGGAACGGCCAAAGGGGGCGTCGTGCTGGGAATCCAAGGAGAAACTCAGATTCCTGTGAAATGGATTGGGATAGGTGAGGGACTCGAAGATCTACGACCGTTTGTGCCTAAGGATTTCGCAGCAGCGCTTTTTAACAGGCCTGACGAGGAGGGAGAATTCTGAGAGATTATGCCTTAATTGGGGGAACTGGTGTTGAGCATTTTACACTGACCGAACAAAGTAGCATTACAGTGGAAACCCCTTACGGGACGGTTGAACCCATTGTTGGTAAACTCGCTAATCGTAAAGTAGTTTTCATGAGCAGACATGGACGAGATCATGCCATACCTCCCCACTTGGTGAATTATAGGGCTAATATTTGGGCACTACGAAAACTTGGAGTGCGAAAAATTCTTGCTACAGCGGCTGTTGGTTCTTTATCCTCAAGTTTTCGCTTAGGCGATTTGGTGCTTCTTGATCAGTTTCTGGATTTTACTAAAAGTCGTCCTCAGACGTTCTACGAAGGGGGGCAACAGGGTGTCCTCCATGTGGATATGACAGAACCCTATTGTACCGCTGTGCGGCAGGTTATTTTAGATGCTTCAGAGCAACTAGGGTTTGCGCTAAAGAATGGGGCATGTTATGTTTGTACTGAAGGTCCACGTTTTGAAACACCTGCAGAGATTCAGATGTTTCAGCGCCTGGGGGCTGACCTTGTCGGAATGACGAGTGTTCCGGAGGTCGTTTTGGCCCGAGAACTGGGGATGTGTTACGCATCCATCGGGTTGGTTACGAATGAAGCGGCTGGAATAGCAAAACATTTGTTAAGCCATGCCGAAGTAATGGAGAGCATGAAGAAACTGGGTGAAAAAGTTGCACAGCTTATTCAGGTAACAATTCAACTATGGACTCCCGATCAGAATTGCCTATGTGCCTCAGCAAATGTAGAAGTTGGTAAGTTTTAGAAAGGCGGTGGGACGTTTGAAATCGATTGAATGGCTAGGAAATGCCTTGCGAATATTAAATCAGACCAAGCTTCCAGTAGAGATCGTATATCGGGATGCCATGTCTTATGAGGATGTGGCGGAGGCCATAGAAAACATGGAGGTCCGAGGTGCGCCTGCCATCGGGGCAACGGTTGCTTACGGCTTTGCGTTAGGAGCACTTCAGTACCAGGGGGATCGAGATGGTTTACCCAGTTTCATGGAAGTGGTACAAGACAGACTTGAAGCGACTCGACCCACAGCAGTCAATTTGTTTTGGGCACTTCGGCGCATGGAAGACCGCCTACGTGAATGCTGGGATGTTGATGATTTAGATGATGTGCGGCAGATTTTAATTGAGGAAGCAGGTCGTATCGCTGAGGATGATCGACGCATGAATCGCCTGATTGGGGAACATGGAAACGAGATTGTCCCAGAGAAGGCTAATATTTTGACCCATTGTAACGCTGGTGCCTTAGCTACCGTGGAGTACGGAACTGCACTAGGCGTTGTTCGAGCGGCTCACGAAGCTGGTAAGGGAATCCACGTTTTTGCGGATGAAACGCGACCATTTCTACAAGGGTCACGTCTCACAACTCTGGAACTTTTGCGAGACAATATTCCCGTGACGTTAATTGCAGATAATATGGCTGGCTATTTAATGCAACAAGGTAAAGTCGACCTCGTGATTGTGGGAGCGGACCGAATCGCTGCCAACGGGGATACGGCGAACAAAATCGGAACCTATTCTGTAGCGGTCTTGGCTCAAGCTCATGGGATTCCTTTTTATGTGGCTGCTCCGACTTCGACTATCGATCTGAAAGTAGCTACGGGCCAAGAAATACCGATTGAACAACGACCTGACAAGGAAATGCGAGAGTGTTTTGGGGTACAAGTTGCACCAACGGAAGTCAATGTTTACAATCCAGCTTTTGATGTCACCCCAGCGAAATTTATCACTGGAATTATTACCGAGAAAGGAATTGTGACCCATCCTTATTCAGTCAACCTCCTCAAATTGATGGTGCGATCTTAAACTTCTGAAAGAGCCTTCTTCATGTAATGGGGAAATCCCGTGACGACTAATGTAAGGAGATGGAGAGCATGTCGAAGCTTCTAATACGGGCTATGGTCTTACCCATGACCGGACCGGATGTATTTTATCCCCAAGGGGTAATTGCTATCGAGAATGATCGGATTATTTCGGTAGGGGCAGCGGGCTCTATTCCCGCCGGATTTATTCCCGACCGTATTATGGAATTACCTAATGACGTTGTTATGCCGGGTTTAATAAACACCCATACTCACGCAGCTATGACGTTACTCAGGGGCTATGCTGACGATCTGCCGCTCATGCCTTGGCTCAATGAAAAAGTGTGGCCTTTCGAAGAGAAATTGACAGAAGAGGACATTTATTGGGGTACGGCTTTAGCGCTTTGTGAAATGATACGCTCCGGAACGACCACCATGCTTGATATGTATGCTTCAATGGATCAAGTTGCGGAAGCGGTACTCATGGCAGGAACTCGTGCAGTCCTTTCACGAGGGCTGGTCGGGAACAATCCAAACGGCAAGCGTGCCTTAGAAGAGAATATTGATTTAGTTAAGCGTTATCACGGAGCTGGCGATGGGCGAGTGAGCATTATGTTTGGTCCACATGCTCCTTACACTTGTTCTGCGGAATATCTTCGAAGCGTGAAAGTTGAAGCGGATCGACTGGGTGTGGGGATTCATATTCATGTGGCAGAAACTGAAGACGAGATTAAGATTATTCAAGAGCAATACGGAAAAACTCCTGTGCAGTGGCTCGATGAGCTTGGACTTTTCGGAGGACATGTAGTGGCAGCGCACTGTGTTCATTTGACGTCGGGAGATATGGACATCCTGGCAAGAGAGCATGTATGTGTCGCCCATAATGCCGAAAGTAACATGAAACTAAGCAGTGGAACCGCTCCAATAACCGAGTTGCGCACCAAAGGTGTTGTCATTGGGCTCGGAACTGATGGCGCATCAAGTAATAACAATCTTGATCTTTTTGGGGAGATGCGTTCAGCTTCACTTCAACAAAAGCTACGGGTGAATTCGACTGTATTCCCAGCTTATGAAGTATTAGAAATGGCAACTGTTGGCGGCGCTCAAACCCTCGGTCTTAAGGATGTTGGGATGCTCGCACCGGGCTATAAAGCTGATCTTATCACAATAGATATGGACCAACCGCATTTCTATCCTCGTTTTTCCATCCCGGCACATCTGGTCTATGTTGCCCATGCAGGGGACGTACGCACTGTGATGGTTGACGGCAAACTTCTCATGGAAGAACGGAAACTTTTGACAATGGAGGTGGGTAAGGTTTGCCAGGAAGCCGAAACTCGTGCCAAACGGATTTCGGCTGAGTTGAATGGTTAAGTTATTAACCTTGACAAACCGTTAAATATAGTCTAAAATCTGTTTTGTAAAGTAAAAGTACTTTACAGGGGGTTGGGATGGAAAAACTCGCTAAAATGGCTCTCTTAGTAGATTTCTATGGACCTCTACTGACGGAAAAACAACAAAACGTCTGGGATCTTCATTACCAACAGGATCTTTCTTTGGCTGAAATAGCTGAGGTGGAACATATTAGCCGTCAGGCAATTTATGATTTGCTTAAGCGTACTGAGCGTATCCTTACAGAATACGAGGATAAATTAGGGTTAGTTCAGAGGTTCTGGGTTGAACGAGAAAAATTGATGGAAGTACAAGCCTTGTTGCAGTGCTTAAACGAGCAAGATTATTCTGGCCGAGCGGCATGGGAACGTCATCAGCAGATATGCACTATGATTAAAGATGTTTTTATCAATATCTCAACTGGCTGATATCGGAGGCTTGAAGTGGAGTCTATGATTTAACCACAGGCTTAAAATAGGATCAAAGCGAAAGCGGGGACAGGCATGTTTCAAGGACTAAGCGAAAAACTCCAAGAAACATTTAAGCGACTCAAAGGAAAAGGTAGGTTAAAGGAAACAGATGTTAACGAGGCTATGCGTGAGGTTCGCGTCGCTTTGTTGGAGGCGGATGTTAACTTTAAAGTGGTCAAGGAATTTGTGGCTAAGGTTAAGGAACGTTCGATTGGGCAGGAAGTCTTAGAATCCCTTTCACCTGCACAGTTTGTAATAAAGATTGTGCATGAAGAAATGATTGAACTCATGGGTGGCGCATCAGGTAAAATACTCATTTCCCCAAAACCGCCAACCGTGATTATATTAATAGGCCTTCAAGGGGCTGGGAAAACTACTCATGCAGCAAAGTTGGCCAATATGCTAAAAAAACAAGGAAAACATCCGTTGTTGGTGGCGTGTGATATTTACCGTCCTGCTGCCATAAAGCAATTGCAGGTCTTGGGTGATCAACTGAAAGTGCCTGTGTTTTCTATGGGCCAAGAGGCTCCGGTGGATATCGCCAAGGCGAGCATCCAACATGCTAATTCGAATGGTCATGATATAGTCATCATAGATACTGCCGGAAGGTTACATATCAACGAAGAGTTGATGACTGAACTTCGGGACATTAAAACCGCTGTAAAACCCCATGAGATTTTATTAGTGGTAGACGCAATGACAGGTCAGGATGCAGTTAATGTTGCGGAGTCGTTTCACAGCGAATTGGGGCTTGATGGCGTCATTCTCACAAAGTTGGATGGTGACACACGTGGTGGGGCAGCACTTTCTATCAAAGCAGTGACAGGGTGTACTATAAAGTTTGCTGGGACAGGGGAGAAAATGGACGCCTTGGAACCCTTTCATCCTGACCGTATGGCTTCACGGATCTTAGGGATGGGTGATGTCCTGACCCTGATAGAGAAAGCTCAAGAGTCTTTCGATGAGAAAAAAGCGAAAGAAATGGAACAAAAGCTACGCAAACAGGAGTTCACTCTTGATGATTTTCTGGAACAAATGCAACAGATGAAAAAAATGGGCCCACTTTCTTCAATTCTGGAAATGCTCCCAGGTGGTATGGGTAAGCAATTAAAAGATGTGCAGATTGACGAAAAAGATACTTCTCACATTGAGGCCATCATTCGTTCGATGACTACTGAAGAACGCCGAAAACCAATCGTCATAAAAGATTCTCGTAAAAAGAGGATTGCTAAGGGAAGCGGCACATCAGTTCAAGACGTTGGACGTCTTTTAAAACAATTTGAACAAATGCAAAAAATGATGAAGCAATTTACTAGTCCAGGTGGTATGGGGATGTTCGGGAGTGGCAAAAAAGGGAAAAAAGGGAAAAAACCGGGGATGCGGTTTCCCCTAGCCTAGGTAAAATGCGAAGATCGAGCCACTATGCACGAATCTTAGGATAGATATCGAGCTTCGAATATAGATGGACACACGCTATAATATAGCGTTGTTTATAATAAACTTGCTTTAAACAAAGGTTTAAGTTTAGTTTAATTAACTTGGGGCAAAATGTGCGATGTACATGATTTGTATGTAAGTATTCGAACCTCGTACTTCGAACTTCGAACCTCGATTATGTTAAGGAGGTGAAAACATGGCTACTAAAATTCGTTTATGCCGCATGGGTGCTAAAAAGAATCCTTTCTATCGTATGATTATTGCTGACGCTAAAGCGCCTCGTGATGGACGTTTCATTGAACAAATAGGTTATTATGATCCGACGAAAAGTCCTGTAGTTTTGACAATCGATGAGGAAAAGGCTTTAAAATGGTTATCAACTGGCGCACAACCATCAAATACCGCAAAGTCTCTTTTGAGCCAGGCCGGTATCTTAACCAAATTCCACGAGTCCAAGAACTAAGTGTAAGTGAGAGGGGGGGTTCCTGTGAAGGAACTTGTAGAAATCCTCGCGAAAGCGCTTGTCGATCACTCTGACCAAGTTTCCGTTGCCCAGTCTGAGACAGATAAGAGTATTCATTTGCAACTAACTGTCGCGCCAGAAGATATGGGAAAGGTTATTGGAAAACAGGGAAAGATAGCGAACGCTATTCGTACGCTCGTTAAAGCGGCCGCCGTTAAAGATGGTCGCCGAGTTCATATGGACATTGATCAATAACGTTGAGAAGGGCTTAGTGCTCTTCTCAACGTTTAAAACTATCTGTTTGTAAGGGGGCAAAAGTATGGATGACGTGCTGATTGGAGAAGTGTTGCGCCCGCATGGATTTAGCGGCGAATTGAAGATTTACCCGGAAACAACTGACCCTGCGCGATTTCTGAAATTACAGGAAATCATCTTGCGGTGTGGGCAGATCGAGAAACACTTCAAGATTATTACGGCCCGAGTACAGATGGATTTAGTCTTTCTCACAGTGGAGGGGATTGAGGGTATAGACCAGGCAGAAAAGTACCGAGGATGGGAAGTTCTGATTGATCGCTCAGAAGTGCCTCCTCTACAAGAGGGTTGGTACTATTTCGAGCTTGAAGGGATGCAAGTCTATGAGGGGAATGTCTTGTTAGGCACATTGTCTAAAGTCTTGGAAACCGGAGCAAATGATGTCTATTTGGTCAAGGGGGCTAAAGGCGAAATATGTGTCCCTGCACTTAAAAGTGTTGTCTTGAATGTGGATGTCGAGGGTCGACGCATGGATGTCACACTTCCTCCAGGGTTGTTGGAGGAATAATAATCGGATGATGCAATTTACAGTCTTGACGTTATTTCCGGAAATGTTTGCGCCACTACAAGAAAGCATCCTCAAACGCGCACAAGAAGCCGGATTAGTTAAAATACTTTTTGTGAACTTTCGAGATTATGCGACCAGCAAACATAAAAATGTGGATGATGTTCCCTATGGTGGGGGAGCTGGGATGCTCTTAAAGCCCGAACCTATTTTTGCAGCAATACGAGATTTGCCCCCGCCTTGTGGTAGAAGGAGGGTAATTCTCATGTCTCCACAAGGGGACGTCTTTCGTCAAGAGAAGGTCAGGGAGTGGTCCGAACAGGAGGAACTGGTTTTTATATGTGGGCATTACGAGGGGTTTGATGAGCGAATTCGTGAGTTGGCCGACGAAGAGGTGTCCATCGGAGATTATGTGTTGACAGGCGGAGAACTTGCGGCGATGGTTATGATTGATGCAGTCGTGCGATTTATTCCTGGGGTGCTCGGAGAAGATACTTCTGCAGAAGAGGATTCGCACAGTAGCTCACTCTTGGAATATCCTCAGTATACGCGTCCGTCTGATTTTGAGGGACGGCAGGTTCCCAAAATTTTATTATCCGGTCATCACGCGATGATTAAGCGGTGGCGGAGAAAAGAGTCACTAAGGCGCACATTTTTGCGGCGCCCAGATTTAGTTAAGGCGGTTACTTTTAGAGTTGATGATTACCCACTATTAGAAGAACTTAGCCTTGAACACGAAGCGATCGCAGAATGGCAAGATCTGTGGAAACATCTCTGCCCACAGCCCAAGCGACGGCGGAGGTCTTCGCATAATACCGAGGGGAAGCAGTGCTCGGAATCCCACTTACAAGAAGTGGGAGTCTTAGAATTGGATGAATGAAAATGATTAAAATGACCCCTCTGGGTTGAGAAAGTGCGTTGGGAGGACTCCATGGCAGACATATATTTAGCTTTAATCCATGCCCCTGTGTACAATAAGAATATGGAAACGGTGGCAACTTCCATAACGAACTTAGATCTTCATGATATTGCGCGTTGTTCCACGACTTATGGGATTAAACGTTATTTCGTAGTTCATCCCGCCGAAGCACAACGCCAATTGGCCAAACGAATAATGGGTTTTTGGCAAGATGGGTATGGAGCAGAGTATAATCCTGACCGACAAGAAGCGTTTGCACGGGTAAAAATTGCGGAAAATTTGACCGAAGTTTATGCAGAAATTCAAGCAGAACATGGAGTAGCTCCTGTTAAAGTGGCGACGGATGCTCGAAAATATGCCAATTCAGTCACTTATACACAGCTTCGTGAGGACATACAAACTAAGGCAGCTCCGATTCTATTACTTTTTGGTACGGGTTGGGGACTACTTAAAGAAGATGTCGAGCAGATGGATCGAATTCTGGAGCCAATCTATGGACCAACGGATTATAATCATCTATCTGTACGCTCGGCCGTAGCTATTATTTTAGACCGTTTGCGTGGACACTGAAAGTAAGTTGCCTTTATAGTTGTTGCATAGCTAAATGGGTTGTGATAAAATAAGTAAGTCTGATAATAGGTGGTCCGCTCGCTGAAAATCAGTGTATGAACATCTAGACAAGGAAGGAGGGAATTTTATTATGGATTATATTCGTATGATTGAAGAAGAACAAATGAAAAAGGATCTTCCTCACTTCCGTCCTGGGGATACAGTGCGTGTACATGTTCGTATTGTTGAGGGAACCCGTGAACGTATTCAAGTTTTTGAAGGGCTAGTCATCGCAATGAAAGGTGGCGGCATCAGAGAGACTTTTACTGTTCGTCGTGTCTTCGCTGGCGTCGGGGCAGAACGTACATTTCCTTTGCACTCACCTCGCTTGGACAAGATTGAGGTGGCTCGCCGAGGTGTGGTGCGCCGAGCTAAGCTCTACTATCTACGTTCACTTTCAGGTAAGGCTGCACGGATTCGTGATCGTCGCATCGTCTAGGATGAAAAATGAGCTGGAGCAATCTGGCTCTTTTTTTTTACTAGTCAGACCCACAGGTCGCAATAATTTTGAACGTCCTGATCTAGTCCTTGGCCAGCGCACAAGTGCACAAAGGCCACCGCTGGCGTGTGAAGGGTCCCTTTTCGCCATCACTGGCTACAGGGACACTCGGCCATCACGGCGCTACCAACATCGAACACGATAGTCTCCGGTGACGTAAGTCTCCAGCGGAGACTTATGCCGAAGGCGCTGAACCATAGACGAAAACTTTCGCGCCGTAGGATTAGTATCGCCGAAGCCGTGATCCCGAGAGGAATACCTATCGGCGGAGGGTAGTTCGAGCCATGGGCAGCGCTTGACAGAATGCTAATACGTGCGAAGACAGCCAAGTTTTTATTATTCCAGACGTCGTTTCTTAATTATTTGATCTATAATAATAATATTGACCAATATTTATTGATCTTTGGCGTATGCTCCGAGGATTCTTGTTCATACTAAAAGAGTAGTGCAAGAGGGGAGCGAAACGATGCTACGTCAGAAATCAAAACAAAAATGGATTTTAGGTATTTTCGGTGCGGTTCTACTTGTCGCTGGGTTTCTTCGTTGGGGAGTATTACAACCTTATCTGATTCGGCAACCTTCCATGGAACCCGGTCTAGCTTCGGGAGACCGCATTGTCGTAAATCGGCTTGCATATCGTGGGTGGGCTCCCGCCAGAGGAGACGTCGTCGTGTTTGCGTTCCCGAAAGACTTAAAGCGAACTTTCGTCAAACGGGTTATCGCGGCCGAGGGTGAAACAGTCGAACTCCGTGACAATAAGGTTTTTGTGAATGGAGAAGTGATTGAGGAGCCTTACGTTAAACTTGGTGATTATCCTCCTTATGGTCCAGAAGTTGTTCCGAAGGAGAAGGTATTTGTTTTAGGGGATAACCGTCGAGAGAGCGAAGATTCGCGAGAATGGGGGCTTCTCCCTAAAAGCTATCTCTTAGGAAAAGCTTTTTTGATATACTACCCTTTTCAGAGGTTCAGGTTTATGTAAAGAGGCGCGAAACGCGAAGTTCGAGGTTCGATACTAGGGTCTTATACTTGGCTATAAATACTCCGTATGGATGCACGATGCATTATTGGGTTAAGGTCAGAGAACTTATTGGGGTACTTCCAACTACTCGGGGATCCTCCAAATATTATGATTGGCTCTGCAAGAAGGATGAAGAGGGATATTTAATGAGTATTCAATGGTTTCCAGGGCATATGGCTAAAGCGAGACGCCTATTAATGGAGCAGCTTGAATGGGTAGATGTTGTTTTAGAACTTGCCGATGCTCGAATACCAGTAAGTAGTCGTAATCCAATGCTCCATAATTTGCTTGGAACTAAACCGCGATTATTACTACTAAATAAAGTGGATTTAGCTGATCCCACTTGGACAGCAAAATGGCTTACTTACCTAAGAGCTTCAAGTCCTGTATATGCGGTTAGCGCAACTACAGGGGTTGGGATTAAACAGATAGTACCAGAATTGGAACGCATGGTTCAGGTTAAGCAAGCAAGACAGGCCAAAAAAGGCATTCGTGCACAGATGATTAAGGTGATGATTGTCGGGATACCCAACATTGGTAAGTCGTCCTTGATTAATCAATTGACGGGCGGAGCCCAAGCAAAAGTTGGTAACAAGCCGGGCGTGACTCGGGGAAATCAATGGGTTCGGATTCATGACAGGGTTGAACTGTTAGATACACCAGGAATGTTGTGGCCCAAATTTGAAGTTCCTGAAGTCGGGCAGAAGTTGGCTGCTCTCGGAGCAATAAAAGATGATGTTTTTGACATCGAAGAATTATCTACCTGGATTATTGATTGGCTAAAGTTGCACTTTCCAAATGCCTTACTCCGGTATCAAGTTCCGGATTTAGAGGTTACTCTGGAGAGCCTGGGACGTAAACGTGGCTGCTTAATTCACGGCGGGCGTGTAGATACTCTAAAAGCAGCTCAGATTTTCCTGCGTGAACTTCGTATGGGACAACTTGGTCCGGTAACTATGGATTACCTTTCCAAATAATTAATGTTTATGAAGTATAATTTGGTATCAGTGAATATTATACACTAATTAAAGGAAATCGAGTTTGTATGTCGAAGTGAGAATTAGGGAGAGAAGGGGAGAAAAGTGTGGAACCGTTATCCCAGATGAATATACGGGAAGTTGAAGAAGCACTGTATAAAAATCCATCCCCACGAATGCTTTTCGCATGCCAGAACGACCCGCGTCAAGGAGTTCGGCAGCTTGCGGTGCGTCTACTCAAGTATCAGCAAGCACAAGCTATAGAAGAGACTCGTATTCAGAAATTACTTGTGGAAGAAAAGAAATTATGGAACCAAGGATTTCAGTTGTTGGCGGGAATTGATGAAGCAGGCCGTGGACCGTTAGCTGGGCCGGTTGTTGCTGCGGCATGTATTCTACCAGCAAAGTTTGATTTATGCGGTCTTAATGATTCCAAAATGTTGACAGAAAGTAAACGAGAAAAGCTTTACACTTTGATTCAAGCGCAAGCGGTTGATTATGCCATTGGAAGTGCTGAACCAGCCGAGATCGACGCTTTGAATATTTTACAAGCTACTAAATTAGCCATGAAGCGAGCGATCGAAGGTTTAAAAGTTCGCCCTCAGTATTTGATGATTGATGCACTAACTCTCCCTACTGTTAAGTTGCCACAGCTGCCGTTAATAGGGGGAGACCATTTAAGTGCCACAATAGCGGCGGCTTCGATCTTGGCAAAAGTAACAAGAGACCGCTTGATGGTGGAACTTAATGCCCTTTATCCGGAATATACATTTTCTAAAAATAAAGGGTATGGCACGAGTGAACATATGCAAGTTTTGCGGCGTTTAGGACCATGTCCCCTTCACCGAAGAAGTTTTGCTCCGGTGAAAGAAGGAAACGCCGGTTAGATTAGATAATCATAGAAAGAAGGTGATGCTGCGGAGTGCTAAATTTGTTGACCATAACTAATAGTTATGGCAAAATAAGATTAGCTCATAGAAAAAGGGCATCGAGCTTTATATGAAAGGAGGTTATGAGGATGGGTGATAATAATTTTGCTGGTGTAGGTGTGTTTCTCGTTGGTGCGATAGCCGTATCCATCATTATGATGATCATGCCAAAATTATTGGCACCGAACAAACCACACAAAGAGAAGCTAACGACTTATGAGTGCGGGAACGAGACAATTGGACGTACTTGGCTTGGATTTAAGAGCAATTATTTTATGTATGCCTTAGTATTTACAGCCTTTGATGTTGAAACAGTTTTCTTGTATCCTTGGGCGCTCACATTCCAAAAACTAGGGACATTTGCTTTCGTGGAAATGTTCGTCTTTATTGTCATTCTCTTGGTTGGTTTCTGGTATGCTTGGAAGGAAGGTGCTCTAGAGTGGATGTAGCCTTAGAAAAACGGCTTCGCGAAGATGAAACTTTATTAGAAAAAAACATTTTGGTTACCAACATTGATAAACTGTTAAACTGGGGCCGCGGGCATTCCTTCTGGCCGCTCACGCTTGGCCTAGCTTGCTGTGCAATCGAGATGATGGCCACAGGCGGACCTCGTTATGACATTTCTCGCTTTGGGTATGAGGTTTTCCGTGCTTCTCCTCGTCAAGCTGATGTTATGATTGTGGCGGGAACCTGTACTCGAAAGTTAGCTCCGCTGCTCCGGCGTCTATATGACCAAATGCCTGAGCCAAAATGGGTGCTTGCTATGGGAAGTTGTGCATGTTCAGGTGGACCCTTTGTAGATTCCTATGCTATGATTTCCGGGGTTGATAAAGTTGTTCCAGTCGACGTCTATATCCCTGGTTGCCCCCCGAGGCCGGAATCCTTGTTATTTGGGCTTTTGCAACTTCAATACAAAGTTTCAAATCCCGCTAAGGTGAGGTTAATGAGACATGGAAAATAAAGTATTAAG
>LOEW01000002.1 GCA_001516045.1 Desulfosporosinus sp. BRH_c37 | reverse complement strand
AGAGCACGTTCAATGGCAAGTTCAGGATCAGCAGTTTCATCTATTCTTTCGTTACCAATCTTTGCAAGCCACATTTTAAACGGTTCTGCTTTCGGTGATGGTATGGATTGAATGAGTCTTAAAAGTTCCTCTGTATCAGCAACATCTGTCAAGCGCATTTTCCCATCTTCAGCTTTCATTTTCAACTGTCCGATTTTTTCGGACAGTTGGCTCCCTTCAGAAGTAAGCTTTGATTTCAGATCACTCCAATATTTTCGGGGCCGATCGGTTCCAGTTAAAACTTCAATAACATCAATAATTGAGAAAAACCATTTTTCTTGTTCTTCATGCCATAGAACTCGGACTCTCTTATCTTCAAACAATTTAATCGCATTCTCTTTATCCATCTTGTATCCCCCACATTTTTAAACTTCCTCTTGTTAGTCATCTATATCAAGTCTAAGTAGACCGTCATTTCTCTGTTCATAACTATATTTATTCGATAAACTATTCCATTTTCCTCCAAAACAATGACGGAGAACTCCCACTTTTCACCCCGCCATATTGCTTAGCCTATTATCATCGCTTATTGCTCGTCCAAGGGTTATCGTACCTGAGCCTGATGCACCAAGAATAATGCATTTCATTTTGGAAGCGTTTATTGAACTATATTTTTAAAATTATGCTTATTTATAAGTGATCGATTTTAATCACATTATTTAATTTATGCCTCCCGTATCACCTTCATTAGCCTGTGTCAACTCTTACATAAAAAAATAGATGACCTTCCCATGAAATCTTTTGATGTCACGGGAAAGTCATTGTAGGATAATCGTACCAATATACTCAATATAAAGTCGCTCAAGTCAAATGAAATCGCTGTATATGGATAGTTCAAACCATCTTATATGTGTATGTGTTTCATAATTAACAACTAATAATATAACACCTATATAACGTCTTGAATAATTTTTAATGTTAACAGATATGAGTCATCAAAAATTCGTCTCGGTTTCGTTTCTGATGCCTAAGAATCATTGCATACGTTCAACACTCCATGCTTTAGGCCCATCCAAGCTAAACATAAGCTTAAATGATACCTTCCCTCCTTCGTCTGCCGGACTGTAATAGATTCTTTGCATCTGATTGCTGAACTGGTTCCTAGAGTATACAATTGGAGCAAAAAAAACATCCATATCGAGCCCATCTATACTTGCCCTTCCCTCAGTGTTACCCTTGACAATTTTTATTTTACCTGTAAAGGCCTTTAGCGGCGAGGTATCCCATTCACCTTGGTCTCGCTTCAAGTCCGTCATCGGTAAAACTGAGCAGCCTTTCACATGAGAAAAATAAGCATCTAATACTTTTGCTGTCTTTAGTCCGTATGCTTTTCTTGAGTAGTTTTGGCATTGTGTTAAATTTACATCAACAGCATTACTCCCAACTAGTCCTTTTTCATATAGTAAGAAATACAGCATAAACAAATAATAATACTTTTTGTGACTCTCTTGGAGACTGTCTTTCAGAATGTCTATTGTACGCGGGATATCGAAAGTGGGAAGTCGCCGATAAGCATTAAACCATGTAAAAACGTCCGAGTCAAGAGCTTTGCCACTTTGAATATTGACATACATCAGCTTTTCAATTTCTGCAATCTCATCAGGTTTGATGCTACCCATATCAAATTTGTTTGTCGCAAGTATCAAAGAAGATATCGCACGATTCAGCCCCATTTGAGTCTTTGGGGAGCGTACCGTACGCTGTTTTCGACGTAGTGCTTCAATGTCGTGCTGTGCTTCAAGAATATGGTTCAAACATGACTCACGAAACAATGCGAATTGTTCCTCGCCACAATTGTCACCCATCTGCTGGTATAGTCTTATTGCCAGTCCAATATTTTCGTCGTACCATTCACTAAACTGTTCATCATTCAAAAGCGTCTTGATTTCACCAAAACACTGAACAATTCTATTTAAAACCTTCGTGATCATGTTGATTTGAGGGACATAAGAATAAGTAGAAAACTTATTGTCATCCCTTGCCATTTGGAATGCATCACATGCTTTATTGAAATTACCTTCTATTGCATTAAAAACATCTGATAGTTTCTTGCTTTGTCGATTGATTCTTGTAATATTTATTTTCAACCAGTTATCCACTTGCCTATAATAAATCCAACCAAGCGTCGTGTTATGAGAGGCTGTCTCCCTACCACTCTCTTGGGCTACCCGAATAGCTTTCTCCAAATTGTCTATAGCTTCGGGATAACCGTATGAATTTGCATACAGACGTCCTAAATGGTTGTAATAATAAGGATTTTTAGGATATAACTTGATTAAGTATGTAAAAATATTTTTTTGCAAATCTCTTTTCCCGACATCAGTGATAGCATCAGAAAATATGGGGCGCTCGTTGTTAATATCATTACGAGTAATTAGAATTTCTTTAAACGCTTCATTTGTGTAGCTTTCCTCTGCCCCATAAATAGTATGCTTGTGGTCGATAAATCCAATGAGTGCCCTATAGATACGTTCATTTTGTTCTACATGGAAATTGATTTCAAGTAATTTCCTTGCAATCAGTTGGTCACAAATCCGATATCCTTCTTCTCGTGAGGAAAGAATCCGCAGCACACTGCTACCTAATATGGTAGATATGCGCCAAGCTTTGTCAATCGATAAACCAAGACGCACCATTACCTCCGTATAAGGAATGGTTAGAGTTTGTGAATAGCATGTGACAATACATAGATCAGCTAACAGGTCACGACATTCATCAGAGCAGGCATTTAGTATTTTTTCGAGAAAATCATTTACCCCGATATATTCGTCTTGCAGTGCGTAAAACCCATAGAAAAATGGACATTTTTGCTCCCTCATCGATTGATCATCCGTAATACTTCTCAATGCTTGCACGCAGTTTTGATCCTTTGCAAGCGGTGCGTATTTTTCTAAAAATAATTTTGCCAAATGCAGAGGCATATCCGTCGGAAGATTCAACAACACTTTCCGTTTTTCGGTATCCACTGACATTTGATGATTCCCATAGCGCATGACACAAAGAATAAGTGCGCGGCAACTGTTTTTGTTAATCTGATTTGCCATTAGATAGACATCATCCTCAGAAATAACAGATGCTCCAATCTCTGCAATTACAAAGACTGGTTGACCGGTTTTCCTATAGATGTCACATAAAATATTTTCCGTCTCGCTAGAGTATTTTTTGATAACGGTGCATGGATAGGCATCTTTCAAATCCCATAACAAACGTCGTGCATAAGTGGTACCTCCAGCACCTGCCCCGTGGAATAGATATTCAACATCCACTTCATTTTTATCTAACTTGTCTTTGATTCTAAACAGCACCTGCTCATAGTTCTCTTTGTTGTCAGGTCTAGTGCTCACGTTCATTATAATATCAACATTATTTGCAAGGTCTGCCCAAGTAATTTCGTTCCCCCTATAAAATGATCGCCCATAATCGTAGTCTGATCCTTCACCTTCAATGCCTGTATATACGACATCAAGACTACCATTCCAATAAGCGAGATCCAAATCGCCAATCGGAACATTCCTCTGTTTGCCTGGAATAGAGCGTTTTATAGTCGACACAGCATTACTGTTTACGATGCCATGGCTTTTAAAAACATTTGCCATATCTATTAGAGTACGACCACGGAAGAAGCGATAGGGAATTTTGAGTGCATCCAATTCCTTTGCAATATCATCGTCAAGCTCTTTTCCCATAAAAACAGCCCTCATGTTGCTATCGAAAACGCCATCTTCAAAAAACCATTGTAGATATCTGCTAACAATTTTCGGATTGGATTGACAGGCTACTATTAGCAAAATAGGCTTGAGGGGGGACGCTATTCTACTTATTTTCATGGCCTGTAGTGCCTTTTTGCGATATTCGCGGGCATAACCAGAAAGCGAATCTTCTTCGTTGTATTTAGCATCCAACCAAAAACAGGAATTTGCCTGAATGCGTTCTGCAATATCGCTATTTTTGTCCAAAACACAAACATTTCGTTTGGCTTTTATTTTTGGTAAGATATTTCCGAACAAATCATCTGAGCTATTCTTCCAACCTATGTCTGCGATAAATGACCAATTGACTGCCGTGATAGGAGAAAGAGTCTCATAACTATCCACCCCTATATCATCAGTGAGTAATACCTTTATATACTGTGTGCGCAACTCGTCACATGCATCCCAAATATCTCCCTCATCGCCCACCTCATCCTTGAGGGGCCCACCGTCTTTTTTATTCCAATCGTACTTGGTAAGATTAAAAAGGGTATTTAAATGGATTGCCGCATAAAAAAGAGCTTTCTTTAAGAGAGTATCCTCCTCAATTTTTTTCTTGCACAAATAGTTGATTCCAACAGCAACTTTTGCCAGCAAAAATTGAAGTTGCACAGCATCGGTAGAGCTTCGTTCAGATTTAGACCAGACTGCAATTCCTTTTGCAATGCTGTTTCTTACTTGCTCTCCGCGCAAACACTCATATTCTTCATTTCGAACCATATCCAATGGTGAAAGCTTCTCCCCATGACGCAAAAGTAAAATCCAATCATCAATAGGATTCTTTTCATAAAGTCTTTGCAATACACTGAATTCGAGATAGGCATGATCGAAGAAAAGATAATTACAGTCCTGATAGGTGTCAAAATCAATTAGGCAAAAGTCAGTAGTATTTCGAAACTGGGAAATAAACAAATTTTTCAAATGTAAATCAGCATGTAGTTTGCCTGTTAAAAATTCTCCATCTAGTAACCCTTGTAGGATTTTATAATTTTCAACATAATAAAAAGGATTTGGATAAAACTGTCCATCATAATGAAAAGCTGGCTCTTGTGGTCTTTCCAAAAGCCTGCATATGCGGTTAAAAAAGACGCTACCTTGTCCTGTGCTCTCACTTTTTAGCCGGTAACTTAACCATTTTGCAAGTACATTTTCGCTCTGCGCTTCGCAGGACATATAGTCATCATTCCATTTGGTCAATAGTTCCTCAGAAACCATTTCCAACACAGGCAACAATGCTTCGTGCTTAAGTTTCTCGGCGCAAACAGAATTAATCCGCGAATGCAGGGCGTAGTGGATAATCTGAACCAGCTTACCATCAATCTCTTTGCTTGTTATGGTATGCGCAATGCGACTAGCGAATTGATTCGCATGTTGTTCTGCCCTAGAGCTTTTAGTCGCCTCATTATCAGATGAATCGTACCATATACTTCTAGTATCAGAAAGTTTTAAAATATAATATCCTTCTCTATTTTTTGGAGTGGCATGTTTTACATGCAGAGAATACACTAAGGCCCCTGATTTTCCATCTGAATTTTGCGATACAATTTCGATTGCGTTTCGATTGCCAGTACGAAAATATTCAATCAAAAATGAATAGACATTATTCTCTAGAGTTGACATCCATATATGCCCCCCAAAATCAATTACGATACAAAAACGTTTTCTATATTTGCTTCGCATTATAGCCGAAAATTATGAATACTTTTAATATATACTATCTTTAATGATTCGGAGCGCATGATAAACAAAAACCATTTCCACCGTCATTCTGGTGTCCAATCTTACATCCACAATCTGGGCAAGTATCATAAAATTTTTCGCCAATCCACTCATCAGGCTCTTCTTCATACAAAGAATCTAATCGTTCGCTTTCACAGCAGGTGTCTTCATTTAAGACCATGTCCCCATCACTTTCAATGTCATCAATATAATATCTTTTCTGCGATTCATCCGATTTCATATTAACTGTAATGCTTAATTGGCTCTCGTGAGACTCTCGAACTCGCCCCTCATGGGAATATATATAGCAGCGATCTTCTTTGTCATATACGGAATTTTCATAATCAAAAAACGAGTATTTGATTACAACTTTGACAGCTGCTAAAACCGTTACAGAAGCATCTTCATCTTCAATAAAGTCAATAGACTCCATAGCTATTTTGATGCTTTTGATGTCAAAATCTTCGATATCACCATGATCCATTTGAAAATCTATATTCATATCTCGAAGATATCTTTCAATATACTCAATTATTCGCTGGTGGCCATCTGCGATGCACAAAAGAGTTTTCTCAACATTTTCAGGTTTATATTCTTTTGATATATAGCTCAAGACATCTTTAATTTGCTTAACAGTATGTATATTATTTCTATGTTCCAGAGCTTTCTCCCACCCTTGATCCTCGGTCGCCACAATAACCGTAGAGATTGGGTTTTCTTCTGAAAATTTAAGTAGTGACTTAATCACAATTGCATCAGGAAATTCATACTTCTTTTCTTGTCGAGATTCAAAAGGGGCTCTGCCATTAAAATAGTCATCTAACAACAACTCGAGACTGACATCGGCATTCTGTAGGACGTCGCAATCTGTTTCTTTCAGATAATTTTTCCATTGGTCAACAATAAATAATTCCCATTTTTGTTTCCTAAAATCTTGAAATAGTCCTTTGTACTCATCTGAATGCCTTAATTCAGTGATACAATATAGCCTTTCAATAAAATTCTTAACCTGAGAGGCTGCTTCTTTAACCTGGTGTTTAATATTATTTTCGACTTCATTCACTATGATTTGGTTTGTTATAACCAATATTACGCCCGCATCATGATACTTCTTCAAATTTAATAATGCTCCGCCATTGAAATTAAAACCTGTTTTCATAATGATATTGGTATCTAAAAAAACATATAAAGGAAAATCTAAACCCACCCTGCTATCCACTCCATACTCGTATTTTCTTTAATTGTGTGATCTTACTATTGTTATTTTATATTACCCTTAATTAAGCATTACCCTCAATTATAGAATTAACAATAGCTACGCTTGATCATCAGCGTCATTTAAAGGAGGAATTTTGATTATCGGAGTAAATGCCTTTTCATTTATTTTTATCATGTTGTAACTTTTGGCATCCAAGCTTTCGATTGCAATTCTCGTATCCGAATCCTTTATTGTTATTCCGATAATGACCTGTTTCCAACCTTCAGTGTCAATTATTCCTTTGAAGAACGCCTTCATATTCAATATCACGATACTGTGTTGATCGGGCTCATCAAATATCAAGGTGCCTGGATGATTTCCAAGATGGGTATTTGATGTTTGAAGCAAAGCCATCGTAAAGGCCCAAATAGCTCGAATATTATCACTAGCTGATGAATCAAATTTCATATCGAAATTATTGATTACAGGCAAATAAGTATCTCGGGAAATAGATATATCATCTATATTCGAGACACTTTTATATCCATATGTTCTAAGATCATTCTTGAAATTGCTCTCAAATGAACTTAACTTTTTCTTGTCTTCTAATGTAAATTTTTCTTTAGGAAGTTGCTCCTTCTCGTCTAAGTATTTTTTCCAACGTTTTGAAAGCTCCGTAAGTTTTTCAAGAGAATTATCAACTGTATTTTTGAATTTCTCTAATTCTTGTATCTCATTAGCTAACTCAAGTTTTTTATAGACAATAGATTCGGATAATTCTTCGTCTACCGCATAAAGATCGCTTCTTAAAGAAAGAGCTAATCTTCTGAGGGTAAACAAACTCCCCTCAAAATATGAAATTGAATTCTTTAATGCCTCTTTAGCTTCGGAATGGCCGTTCAGTGCAAATTCAAACATTTCTTTCTGAGCAACTAGATGCTTTATATTTTCATCAATACTCATTATATGAAATTCATTGGCCAAAGGTAAAAGTGTATCAGCGATTGCCTGATTGCAAACAGGGCAAATACCCTTTATTATTTCAGATCCTATGTCTGCTCCAAGGTTCTTTAGCCTTGCGGCATCTTTATTATTAGCTATGTCAATCTTGATAGTATCTAAACTCTCTCTAAGGCTTTTTATACTTGCATCTTCCATGCTTAGCTTTCTTCTAGCTTCATTAACTTTGTTAGATATTAAATCGATTTGCTTCTCTGTTTCATCAAGCTCAACTTGTAGCTCATCAAAATTATCTACAATTTTAGGTTTCAGCGAAGAAAGGCGACTCAATTCATCTCTCAGGTTTAAGATGTACGAGTTTATCTCTTGTCTATTGATGTACTCTATGGAAACCTTAGCTCGTACAGCTTCTTCAAGAATTCGTGGTGAGTTGGGAAACCCTGAAATAATACACTGGGCAGACCTGCTGTCAGCAATGAGAGCCTGTACGATATCATTCCAAGATTTTTCTATCTCATTTTTTTTATCTTTCAAACTTATCTTTTTCTTTTCATTGTCAATAGTATCAAGACTAAGTATGTACTCAACAGTGCGTTGCTTAGCCTCTTTTATGCCTAAATTAGGCATTCCTGAAAATATGTCTGCCCATCCACGCTTTTGTTCAATAAACATACTTGAAAAAAGCAGTTGTAAGTACAATTTGCTTTCCGAATCACTGTAATTATTAACGTAGGGTAATTCCAAACCCAAATACCGCTCTAGAAATGTGTGAAATCCCTTTTCTCGAGTTGCAGAATTGGGCATATGTACATACATATCATCATAATCCACAGAACCTGTTTCCGCATCAGCAAGGCAGCCAAAATATACAGTAACTAAGCGCGAATCTCTATTTTCCATTTTTGCAGTACGATACAAGGTAATGATATCCGTTCCGTTATGTACTTCCAAGTATACTTCAGATTCAAGGGTGTTAAAGGTCCTTGCGTTGTACTCGATGGAGTTCTTATACGCTGACGTCAGAACCTTTTCGCCCCTGCCGCCTATTATCTCTTCAAAACCGAGAGCATAGTATATCCCCTCAATCACCGAACTCTTTCCACAAGTATTATCATCACTGGCAATAAAATTAATGCCTTGCATGAAGGTATGGTCAAAGCCAAAATCTTGTTC
>LOEW01000001.1 GCA_001516045.1 Desulfosporosinus sp. BRH_c37 | reverse complement strand
CCCCCCCCCCCTACTGCTATGCCCGCCGATACTCTTGGAGTACCGGTTATTCGCTTCGTCGGAAGCCACGACCCAGTCGTAGAACTGCTTTTCGAGTTTCTCAAACATGCTGCACTTCCCGTAGAATCTTCGGTTTCCTTTAAAGGAAGCATGGATGGACTAATTGCACTTTATCGCCGAGAAGCAGAGATTTCAGGAGCACATCTTTGGGATGAAACATCAAAAGACTATAATATTTCCTTTGTCAAACACGTTATACCTGGAGAATCTGTTTGTATTGTGAATTTGGTACAGCGGGAACAAGGGTTTATCGTGGCACCCGGCAATCCTCTTCATCTCCAGACCTGGGATGACATTACTTTAGAAGGTTTGCAATTTATTAACCGACAAAAAGGATCCGGAACCCGTCTGCGCCTAGATGCTTACCTTAAATCCACTAAGATCTCTCCCGGCCGAATATTAGGCTATGAACATGAAGAAACCACCCACTCGGGAGTTGCTTGCCTTGTGGCTAGTGGACAGGCAGATGTCGGCGTTGGGGTAAAAGCAGCCGCGCAGCGACTTGGCCTTGGTTTCATCCCCCTATTCAATGAACGTTATGATCTAGTTTGTTTGGGGAAAACCGCTAAATCTCCTGTTTGGCAACAACTTCTAGATGTCTTAAGATCTCCAGGATTTATTCAAGCTATTCAGCAACAGAATGGGTATGATACTTCTCTTACGGGTAAAATTCTTTTAGATGGATGAGTGGGGAGGAAGTTTCTTAGCGCGTTCGGAGGAAGTTTCTTAACTCGTTCGCATACGTTCCATTGCTATTCTCTTGTCGCTAAGGCTAAAACTCATAACCTCTGGGCTTTCTGCATGTGCGACCAATGAGTTTCTTAACGCCTTATCGACTGCGCTCATTGACGCAATTCCTCTCTCCATGCTCTCTAAGCTAAGAAACTTCCTCTGGCTTGGGTCGACGAGGGTGGAACGGCGTGGGTCAATGCTAGGTACCGTCGTATCCAAACCAATGAATGAAATGAAATTGCAAAGAGAACCATTAAGCAAACTCATAAGAACTGCTCCTCGAAGCTTTGGTGCATAAGAACTACTCCTCGAAGCTTTGGTGAACGTGTAATTCATTTCATTCATCCCGATTCCTCTCTCCGTGCTCACTCGGCTAAGAAACTTCCTCTAGCTTGGGTCGACGGGGGTGGGATGCCTGGTGCAAAGATGGCATGGATCAGACGAGGCCTATCACGGGGAAGAACGCGATGTCAAGCGTTTTAAATAAACATATATAATTAGGAGGAAAAGTAATGAAGAAGAACATTAAACATCGTCTTAGTATTAGTTTCGCACTACTTATGATTGCTCTCATGGTTATCGTCTCTGGGTGTGGAAAAACAGCTGCTCCAACTACCCCCGCACCAAAAACGACTGAAACTCCAAAACCTGCGAGACCCGACATAATTTTGGCGACCACCACAAGTACACAAGACAGTGGTTTACTCGATGTACTAATTCCGGATTTTGAGAAAAAAACTGGCTATAAGGTCAAAACTGTAGCAGTGGGTACAGGTGCTGCTTTAGCGATGGGGGAAAAAGGTGACGCTGACGTTATGCTCGTACACGCCTACACCTCTGAAAAAAAATTGGTTGATAATAAAACAGCCATTAACTATCAACTGGTCATGCATAACGATTTCGTAATTGTAGGACCCTCGACGGATCCCGCCAAAGTTAAAGGAACAAAAACAGCTGTCGACGCCTTAAAGGCAATTGCTGCTAGTCCTTCAATATTTGTCTCCCGTGGAGATGATTCTGGAACCGATAAAATGGAAAAAGCTTTATGGACAACGGCTAAGGTAAAACCCGCGACTGATAAATATCAATCAACTGGTCAGGGCATGGGACAAACTTTGACCATTGCCTCGGAAAAAGCGGCCTATACCTTGACAGACCGTGCAACTTATCTGGCTACGAAGAAAAACTTAAAACTAGATATTCTCTTGGAGGGTGATGCATCACTTCTAAATATTTACCACGTCATGCAGGTTAATCCTGAAAAATTCCCTAAGGTCAACGCTGATGGTGCTAAAGCCTTCGTGGACTATATGATTAATCCTGATACCCAAAAATCCATTAGTACCTTTGGTAAAGACAAATATGGCCAAGCCCTCTTCTTTGCCGATGCTGGTAAAAAGATGGAAGAGCTTTAATAATTTCTTCCTTTCAATAATATCTAATTCAGTGCATCGAGGCTCGAAATTCGAAGTTCGAGCCTCGATGTTATTATACTAGTCAAACAATCATCTAACCCGACTTTATCCAATCGTAAGACTCCCACTTCTACAAGTGGAAGTGGGCCCCCGTACTCCACTTCGGTGACGATAGTCTCCAGTGACGAAAGCCTCCAGGGGAGGGTTTCGCCGAAGCCGCAACCACAAAGGAAACTTACCGGCGTAGGATGAGTATCGCCGAAGCGCACGGCCCTCAACGAATACTTCGCGCGTAGGATGACTCCCCCACCGAAGGCTCGATGTTCAACTTTAGTTGAACGAGTTCACTTATATGTACCGAAAGGGAAAGATATCTATGGAAATGATCTGGCAAGGAATCCTAGCTGCTCTACGCCTTCTGATAACTGGGGATCCCGAGGTAATTGAGATAACGCTTCTGACCTTAAAAATATCGGGAACTGGAACCTTAATAAGTCTTCTTATCGGGATTCCATTCGGTACACTCTTGGCTCTCAAACCCTTTCCAGGACGTCGCCTTGTCTTAAGCATCGTTAATACAGGAATGGGGCTACCACCAGTGGTCGTAGGACTTTGGGTTTCAATTTTTCTTTGGCGATCCGGACCTTTTGGATTTCTGAATATAATGTATACCCCAACAGCCATTATCATTGCCCAGGCGATCATTGCCTCTCCCATTATTGCCGCTTTAACCTGTGCTGCTCTTCAACAAACCGACCCCAAACTTAGGCTCCAAATACGGGCATTGGGAGCAACTCGCTTCCAGTATACATGGTTGCTTCTTAAAGAAGTTCGTTTTTCACTCTTTGCAGCAATTATTGCTGGTTTTGGGGCAATAGTTTCGGAAATTGGGGCATCTATAGCGGTAGGGGGAAACATTCATGGCCAGACTCGTGTTCTTACAACTGCAACTGTGCTGGAAGTTTCCAAGGGAAACTTCGACATCGCTATTGCCTTAAGTATCATCTTATGCTTATTAGCCTATGGAGCAACCTTAGGCTTAACCCTACTCCAACAGAAACAGCAAGGAGGGCCATAAGTGCTCAAAGCTCGGGAGATAAGCTGGACTAAGGACCATAAAACCATATTGAGAAATATTGATTTTCACTTGTTTTCGGGGGAATGCGTAGGGCTCATTGGGCCAAACGGATCCGGTAAAAGCAGTTTGTTGAAGATCCTCTCTTTTCTAGAAACCCCTACATCTGGCTTACTCTATTTCCAGGGCCAATCCGTTCCTAGGAACGTCCCGCTTCCAATTCGTCGCAGAATTGCTATTGTTTTTCAAGAACCCCTCTTATTAAACACTCACGTTTTTGACAATGTTGCCATCGGATTGAAGATTCGGGGCCTCTCTAAAAGGTTAATTCGGGAACGTGTCGACTATTGGCTGGAACAATTTGGAGTAAGCCATCTTTCAAAACAATTAGCACGGTCACTCTCTGGCGGAGAAGCTCAACGCGTTAGCCTCGCAAGAGCCTTTGTACTGGAACCGGATATTTTGTTTTTAGACGAACCGTTTTCGGCCTTAGATGCACCCACCAAAGAGGAACTACGTCGTGACCTTGGTCAGGTTTTTAAAGCTACTCAGACAACAACTGTCCTTGTTAGCCACGATTTTAGAGACATACTACATTTAACTAATCGAGCCTTGATTCTCCTGAATGGGCAAGTTATGGCTGAAGGGTCTCCATCCGAACTACTAAAGGGTCCTCAACAAGAAGATGTCGAACATTTTTTACAGCACTACTCTTATAAATAAACGTAATTTTATCCAATCGTAAGACTCCCACTTATTTTACCATATTTCAAATATGCTTCCTTCTTGTTTCCAAAAGAAATTAACTTAGAAGTTCCGGGGTGTCCCGGAACTTCTTTTTTGCATAATTAATTTCCAGCGTAAGTGCATCCAGGCCAGCGGCAGTGGCTGAGCTGGTTTTTTTAATGCGCTCTGTTATAGGACTAAATGACTAGGACTATGTGACCATTGCCTTATATTAACTTTGATGCCACATACATATAATGAATTTCAAGAAATACACTAAATCTTCAGATTTAAAAAGGGGGAGATAGAGAACATGGTATACATAGTAGGGGTAAATGGTTTTCTATATAATATAGGAACCCCTAAATAATCTCAAATGGGTACATTTAGTGTTATTTGCTGAAGATGTGTCTGATCATTTAGCTTATTTAAATAAAATTAATTCTAAGGCGGTAGAAAATATGAAAAAGAAAAATTTATTTCTATTACTCATATTAATCTTTCTGTCCTCAATGGTGTTTTTTAAGATAGGATATAATGAATCAGAGAAATCTATGATCAATGCATTTGAATCCTCTAAATCCATTTTTGGTCTTCAATTACCAACCCGGAATAATCATAAATTTGCGTTCTTAAGTGATAGTTATGTCGAAAATTTAGGTGGGAATAGATATATGGTTGACAGTTATGTTGTTTCTCAAAATGATAATCAACAAGACCAACGTATACGGTTTATTATGACACTACATTGGAATGGTCAAGCATATACTATGGAAAATCTGACTTCTAGTAGGCTATAAACACGCAAGCAGGGACGTTACAAAGACCACAAAAAGGAGGCTCCCGGGGATATCCCAAGGAGTCTCTTATTTGTTATATCTCTATAATACAGAAAAATAAATTACATTGCGTTCTTGTAAATTTGAATCACTTGTTCAAGTGTTGCTGTACGAGGATTGGTGAATTGGCAAGCATCTAATTTGGCATTTCCAGCCATCAGAGATAGGTCTTCTTCTTTTACATTCAATGCATTTAACCCAGAAGGAATCCCGACATCGGCAGACAAAGTGGCGATTGCGGTTAAGCATTTTTCTGCTGCATCCCTAACTGAAAGGCCATCAATATTTTCTCCCATTGCCACAGCGATTTCTGCAAAACGATCGAGATTGCCAATCATGTTAAAGCGTGAAACGTGCGGGAGCAGGATGGCGTTACATACTCCATGAGGCAAATTATAGAATCCACCTAATTGATGAGCCATGGCATGAACATAACCTAAGCTGGCGTTATTAAAAGCCATACCCGCTAATAATTGAGCATAAGCCATTTGTTCACGTGCTTCGAAATCATCCCCATTGGCAACGGCCCGTCGCAAATATTTAGGGATTATTTTAAAGGCCATTAAGGCTGCCGAGTCGGTTACTGGTGTGGCGATTGTAGAAACATACGCTTCGACGGCATGGGTAAGGGCATCCATTCCAGTGGCAGCGGTTAAGCTAGGAGGTTGTTTCATCATCAACAAGGGATCATTAATTGAGACATTCGGGGTTACATGCCAATCGACAATGGCCATCTTAATATGACGTGCCTCATCAGTGATAATACAAAATCTTGTCATTTCGGCGGCCGTACCAGCTGTAGTGTTAATGGCAATCATCGGAGCCATCGGTAATGGAGATTTATCCACGCCCTCATAGTCATTAATTCTTCCACCGTTTCCTGCAACAAGTCCAATTCCTTTAGCGCAGTCATGCGAAGATCCCCCGCCTACCGATACAATCAGGTCACAGCCTTCTTTAGTATAGATATCAAAGCCATCATGAACGTTTTTATCCGTAGGATTCGGTTCAGCACCGCCGTATATAATTACTTTGACGCCTTCTTTTTCAATAATGTCCGCAATTTCCTGAGCCATACCAATTTTTTCGAGATAGGCATCGGTCACCAATAGGACTTTTTTTCCACCCAGTAATTTAGCTTGTTTCCCTGTTTCTTGAGCCGCTCCGGCTCCCATGAGGTTTACTGTTGGCATGAAGTACCCATACACTTGATGAATAACTGACATTTTTGTTTCCTCCCATTTCTTTTTGGCCTTTGCCATTATTTGTTTTAATAATGACAATAATTTCACTACAATATTATTGCCACTTTCGGATGCTATATGTGTAATTGCAAAACTCATGCCAACAGTCTGAATATTTAATTATAACGTTCACAAGCTTACTTTAAGGTTGAATTCCATGTATCTTTTAATAAATTTTGATTATTATATTACATGGTTTGCTGTTTTTTTCTGTCCTAGATTGACACACTTACAGTTAAGATCGTGTCAGTACGGAACACTCAATTTGAAACTGCTTTTGATATCACAACATCTTATTTTACCGTTCAGATGCCACTCCCCTTTGCACCTTGATTAACTCACTTAGAATACTTACAGCAATTTCTTCGGGAGTTTCAGCCCCAATTTTTAGACCGATCGGAGAATAGAGATTTTTCAACAGTTCGCTCGGAACTCCCTCCTCCTCCAATTCAGCGAGCAAAGCTTTAACCCTTTTGCGACTTCCGATCATGCCAATATAGGAAGCTGGTTGATTAATTACTTTTCGCAAACACATTTTGTCATAGCGATGCCCACGAGTAATAATGACAATAACGGTTTGTGGATTAATGTTTATACCATCTAAGGCACTTTCAAAGTCGTCGCATATTATTGTATCGGCAGTAGGAAATCGGTAAGCATTCGCGAAAGATGAGCGATCATCGACTACAGTAACCTCATACCCAACAATTTTAGCCATAGTTGCGAGGGGGAGCGCAATATGGCCTGCGCCCAGAATTAACAATTGTACGATAGTCGTTGGAGGCTCTACCATAAACCGGAAAGTCGCTTTATTTACTGACGTATCACACGGCTCGAACTCGGAATCAATACTAACTAAGAGCGGTTGGCATCGTTTACCTCCTATTTTGGCATTCTCAAGGCCAACTCTATTTAGTTCTTCCAAACCAAGATCCCCCACGACTTCTCCGTTATTCTTGATGAATAACTTTTTCCCAACTAGTCGTCCTTCAGTTGCCTCAATCACGGTTACTAGAACGGGGTTTTCAGTCTCTTCAATAGCTGATAGATAATCGTCGACAAGACCATTCTGTTCTACAAAGCTTTGACTACCTAAATAATCAATGAATAATTCCATGATCCCTCCGCAAACCATTCCCTCCTCCTGGGCCATGTCTGCGGTCATATTTAAATGATATATCTTTGAAGTGCACGATGTTATTACATTTAAGGCTTCCCGCCTCCCCTCGGCCTCACCACATCCGCCGCCGATAGTTCCAACAGTTGTCCCGTCTGCAAAAACTAACATCTTCGCACCCGGCTTACGGGGAGTTGACCCCAGTACACTTGTGACAGTAATCAGGGCTGCTTCCAGTTTTTGATGAAATACTTTTTCTAGTCCAAGATATACTTCTTTATCCATTAGCAATGTCCCCCTAAATCAGCCTTCCAACGGTCATATATAGGCATTCTTTTATCCGTATTATAGCATAACATTCTACATTTATTGTATCGGGGAATATCACAACAGGAGTTCAGAACCTTGTAATAGTTCTCTCGGTTAGTGAACTCGTTCAACTAAAGTTGAACATCGAGTCTTCG